>NZ_DS264586.1:2130526-2391230 GCF_000154225.1 Schaalia dentiphila ATCC 17982
GCTTGATGGAATAGATCCGGGCGCACTGCGTTGAGATAGGTAACCCTTTACTACCCAAGGAGAAACATGTCCACGAACGCAATCGAGAACGTTGACCTGCTGGTTGTCGGCGGCGGCAAGGCCGGAAAGTCCCTCGCGATGGAGCGCGCGAAGGCGGGCTGGAAGGTCGCCATGGTGGAGCGCCAGTTCGTCGGCGGCACCTGCATTAACGTCGCCTGCATCCCCACGAAGTCGCTGGTCAACTCGGCTCGTCGCCTGAGCGATGCCCGCTCGGACGAGGCGTTCGGCGTGGTCGGAACCGAGGGCGCGCGCGTGGACCTGGCCAAGCTTCGCGCTCACAAGGAGGGCATCGTTGGCGCCATGGTCGGCGCGCACGAGAAGATGTTCGCGGCCCCCGGCCTGGACTTCATTCGCGGCGAGGCTCGCTTCACGGGCGAGCGCACAGTCACCATCGCCCTGGAGGACGGCGGCGAGCGCACGATTCGTGGCGAGCGCGTCCTCATCAACCTGGGTTCGCGTCCGGCGCGTCCCGCGATCCCCGGCCTGTGGGAGTCGGGCGCGTGGACGAACGAAGAGATCCTGCGCCTCGAGGAGCTCCCCTCCTCCCTGGCGATCATCGGCGCCGGCTACATCGGCGTGGAGTTCGCGTCGATGATGGCGACATTCGGCGTGGACGTCACGCTCATCTCCTCGGGTGACCACGTGCTGCCTCGCGAGGACGAGGACGCCGCCCGCGTCGTCGAGGCTGGCCTGGAGGCCGCCGGCGTGCGCATCGTTCCCGGCCGCGCTGAGTCCGCCTCGCGCGAGGGCAACACGACCACCCTGACGCTCTCCGATGGCTCCACGGTGTCCGCCGAGGCGGTCCTCGTGGCCGTGGGCCGCGTTCCCAACACGGACGGCATCGGCCTGGACGAGGCCGGGGTTGAGCTGACCGATCGCGGTTTCGTCGCGGTGGATGAGCACCTGCGCACCTCTGCTGAGGGCGTGTGGGCGGCTGGCGACTGCGCGGGCACCCCCATGTTCACGCACGCGTCCTGGTCCGACTTCCGCATCATCCGCGCGCAGCTGACCGGCGCGTCCCTGGACGAGGCGACCACCACCACGAAGGGCCGCACGATCCCCTACGCCGTGTTCGCCACCCCCGAGCTGGCGCGCATCGGCCTGTCCGAAGGTGAGGCCCGCGAGGCCGGCCTGGACGTGCGTATCGCCAAGGTTCCCACGGCCGCGATTCCGCGCGCCAAGACGATGCGCTACGCGGGCGAGGGCTTCTGGAAGGCCATTGTGGATGCGAACACGCACCAGATCCTGGGCGCCACGCTGATCGGTCCGAACGTCTCCGAGGTCATCACGGCCGTGCACGTCGCCATGGCCGGCGGCCTGACCTACGAGCAGCTGCGTTTCCTGCCGATCGCTCACCCGACCATGGGCGAGGGCCTGCAGGTCCTCTTCGACTCACTGGGCTGAGAGCCCAGCGCGCCCCTGGGCACCAGTGGGGGCGCGCCCGGATCCCTCCCGGGACGCGTGAGGGAACAACGGGGCGGGTCCGAACCTAGTGTTCGGACCCGCCCCTGTTTGTCTTCAGTTGAGCATCGCGTCAGGCACGATCGGCGTCGGCGCGCTCAACGCGGGGTTTGAGGCCGGAGCGTCCCAGCCCCGGCCTCGTCCCCTTTTGGCTCAGCCGAGCCACGCGCCGGAGGGCGCGAAGTGGTAGCGCGTGCCGTCGATGGAGACCCAGCCGGTCACCATCTTGCCCGAGGCGTCAAGGTAGTACCAGGTGCCGCCGTCGTTGACCCAGCCGATCGCCATCGCACCGTTGCCGGTCAGGTAGTACCACTTGCCGTTGACGGCTGTCCAGCCGGTGGCCATGGAGCCGTTGCCGTTCAGGTAGTACCAGGAACCGTTGACCTGGACCCAGCCGGTGGCCATCGCGCCCGAGGCGTTCAGGTAGTACCAGGTGCCGTCGACGTTGGCCCAGCCGGTGGCCATCGCGCCGGTGGCGGGATCGAGGTAGTACCAGGCACCGCCGACCTTGGTCCAGCCCTTGGCCATGCGGCCGGAGGAGTTCATCCAGTGCCACGCCGAGTCGAAGCTGACCCAGCCGGTCGCCATCACGGAGTCGTCGTTGAAGTAGTAGGTCTCCCCGCCGATCACGATGGACTTGTTGCGGACGCAGGAGCCGTTGCCGTAGCAGTACTTCCAGCCGCCATCGCTGTTGACCCAGGCACCGTCCTCGTGCACGGACTCATCCACGTGGAAGTAGATGGTGTCCTTCACGTCGTCGTCGGCGCGCGCGTCCTTGTTGCGGCCCTCAGCGCTGACGGTCACCTCGACGTGGGGGGCGTCGGTCATCAGGTCCGCGGCCGCGTAGGGTCCGGCCACGAGCGTGACCTCGTTGTTCTCGAAGGCACCGGTTCCGGTGGCGCTCACCGCTTCCTTGTCAGCGACCTTCAGGGAGGCGTTGGTGACGGGGCCGCCGACCGTGGCGCGCACGTAGACGGTGCCCGACAGGTTGGCGTCGGCCAGCGGACGCCAGTCGGTGGCGCCGTCGCGGGAGTATTCAACGGGGCCGAGGACCGGCTGCGGCTGGTCCTTGAGGACGGCAGCCAGGGCGTTGACGAGGCCAGCGCCGCGGTATTCCTTGCCGTCCGTCGGCTCGGCGAGGCGGTCGTAGGTGTAGCCGGCCTGCTTCTTGAGCAGGTCGATCGTCTGGTCGGGGGTGTAGTCCGGGTGGATCTGCTTGATCAGTGCGGCCACGCCGGCTGCGTGCGGGGAGGCCATCGAGGTGCCGGACAGGTAGCCGAAGGGCGGGTTCTTCTTCCAGGTGGGCACCGTCGACCAGATGCGCGAGCCGGGGGCTGCGACGTCGACGGAGTTCTTACCGTAGTTGGAGAAGCCGGAGCGTTCGAGCTTAGCCGTTGCGGGGTCCGTGCCGGTGGGCAGGGCCAGGGCGGACACGGACACGACGGAGTCGTTGAGCATCGCGGGGACGTCGATGCCGCCCTCGACGTTGCGCTCTGCGGCGGCACCCTCAACGTCGTTGGGCGAAGCCTTGTCGATCGTCGGGTTGTCGTGGTCGTCGTTGTCGTTGCCTTCGGCGGCGATGCTGACGACGCCGAGGTCCTTCGCGTAACGGATCGCGCGCGAGGCGGCCTCAAGACCCGCGGCCTGCGAGCCCTCGTTGGGCATCCAGAAGGCGTAGGGGTCCATGTAGTAGCTGGAGTTCGTCACGTCGATGTCATGCTCGGCGGCCCAGTCGAAGCCGCAGGCCACGTACTCGGGGTAGAAGGATCCGGCCTCGTTCGAGACCTTGATGGCGACGATCGTCGCGTCGGGTGCGACGCCGTCCACGCCGTAGGCGTTGTGCGCGGCTGCGATCGTGCCCGCGACGTGCGTGCCGTGGTAGTGGTCATCCTTCCAGGCGGCGGGGTCCGTGTTGGGGATGCCGTTGACCTGGCAGCCCACGGAACGATCGGCGTCCAGGTGCTCCTTGAGGTCCTTGTGGTCGGGGTCGATGCCGGTGTCCATGACGCCGACGGTGACCTTCTCGCGGGGGACGTCGACCTGCTGCGCGTCGATCGCGCCGATGGCGGCCAGGCCCCAGGCGTTGGCGTCGCCCTCGTCGGGGACGAAGTCGTTGAGCTGGGAGTCGGCGGCCAGGCCGGTCGGGTGCGTGCCCGCGGCGTCGGCGACGGCATTGGCTTCAGAGGTGGTGGTCTGCGGCTGGTCGGTACGCACCTCGGCGCCGGTAACCGTCTTGTAGCGGGTGGGGCCAATCGAGTGGTAGGAGATGCCGGCATCGACGAGGCTCTTGCCGAGCGTCGGGGCGAAGGCGGCCTTCACCGACTGGACGAAGAAGGAGTTGAGTTCGGGGTACTGGGCCAGAACCACGCCGTTCTCCGAGGCCTTGGACACGGCCGCATTGAAGTCGTAGCGGGTTGCGTCGGCCGGCAGGTTGACCGCGTAGTTCATCACCTCGTCGCGGGCGCGGGCATCGGAGGTGATCCCCGGGACGCCGGCCGCGTGTGCGGGAGCGCCGAGCGCAGTCATCGTCAGGCCGGCCGCGAGGGCGGCTCCTCCCGCGATGAGGGTCTTCCATGAGCGTTGGTGCATCATTGTTCCTCGTTTCTGTACGGATGGGGGCGCGTCTTCGGGGCTTTCCGGATGGCACGCCATTGCACCATCGTGTCAAGGATTTCGACAAACGTCCCACAGGGTTTCACATTTTAAGAAATCTTGACCCTTGGGTCGGAAATGCTTGACTATTGCCCTGAAGCGGGGAACGATACGCCAATGCTCGGTCGGAAGAGGCACCAACGCGCACCGTTGAACCCCCGTCACAACAAAGCTTCGCGAGCAACATGGCCAAGCAGTAAAACCTACCAACCGGATCATTAGACACTCATTCACAATCAAAACGTTATCAAGAGTAGTCTTGCCAGCAAACGTTGCAACTATAGGCACCTCTCATTCTGACAGAACGACCAAACAGCTTGACATTTGCACATGAACTACCAAAACATATGTGCTACGGTCAGTAGCGTCAGTCACACGCCCGTGTTGGGAGGCAACGATGCCAGCGTCCGTCTACATCAGCTTTGACGCACCAGGGCA
Organism: Schaalia dentiphila ATCC 17982; assembly: GCF_000154225.1. Taxonomy (NCBI): domain Bacteria; kingdom Bacillati; phylum Actinomycetota; class Actinomycetes; order Actinomycetales; family Actinomycetaceae; genus Schaalia; species Schaalia dentiphila. The sequence goes on from NZ_DS264586.1 coordinate 2,135,138, forward strand.
GGTGCCAGCGACACCGCGAAGGCTACATGCCGCCCTGTCCGCGGTTCTGGACTTGCCGCCCGGGGTGAGCCCCGAGCGGGCGGCGCAGTTTCCGACGCTGGCACACCGCCCCGTTCATGGTTCTGGTGGAGTGAAGCCCTATTCACTCGGCGAGCTAAGCCGTTCAGAGTCGACGTTTGGCGTCGAGGTACGCTTCCTGGACGATCGCCTGGTTGACACACTGGATGCATGGCTGTCATGGGGCGGTGTGATGCGCCTTGGCGCAGGCACCGACGATGACGCGGTGCTCGTTGCAGTCGAGGGGCAAGTGATCGCACAGGAGTCCTGGGAGGAGCTCGCCGAACGAGACGGGGACACGACGTGGGAGGTACGTCTGGTGACCCCAACGACTTTTTCAAGCAAGGGGCAGCACGTCCCGGGGCTGAATCCCGCGACGATTGCTACGAGCCTGCAGCAGCGATAGATACGACAGCACGCCTACAAACAGAAAACCTCTATACCCCAAGCGCCAACGACGTACGTACTACTATCATGTAACAGTACACAGCATTCATGTTTAGCCTTACACTCACGCTGACAGGATCAGTACATCCACTCTTTATCCCACCAAATAAATCGCGACATTAACAAGCTTGAAAGAAGGCAGATCGGAACGAATTAGAGATAATACCACAAATCCCAAGCTAACAAAAAAGAAATAAGAGAGCAAGCGCAACCAAAGTAACATTTAGGAGGATCAATGAATTCCAAAAAACTACTAGTTGAAGCGACCGTCAAAGGTCTTTTCGGCAAATACGACCATTCAGTCACTTTCAAAGACGACAGTCGCTTTGTCATCCTATATGGACAAAACGGTGTTGGCAAGACGAAACTACTAGAAATAATTCATCATTTATCAAGGCTCGACTACACCCGACTGAGCCAAATGCCATTCACACGTGCAACACTCAAGTACTCCGACGGCAGCACGCTTACAGCAGCGCGCCAAGCCCCAGATCCAAATGAATCTGAGGAAGATACAGGTAGCTACGATATACTATTCAGACTATGTAAGCCGGATACTGAGCCGATAGAGTGGGGTCCAGAACTTTCAGAATTTCATGAATTCTTAATCCGCGAGACGACCTACCTACCTATAGGAACTGATCTTTGGCAAGACACAAGTGACGGCGAAGTTGTTACCTATTCCGATCTGACCAGACGCTACCATCGTCCCTATATACGCATGGGACAACCGTGTATCGAAATTCACGAAAGCTTCAGAGATTTTTGCTACGACACACCCACTTATTTCATCAACACTCAGCGCCTTAGCGCACTCCAAACATATACCGACCGATCCGAAACCCACATAGGATTCAATTCAGTAAGAAGACAACAGGCAGCAACACGCATTCGCGAACTATCTGAGACCATAAAAGAGCAGCTTAACAAAGCTCAGACGGAACACTCGCGCCTGAGTCAACAGAAGGACCGATCGTTCCCTAGTCGCGTCCTCCAGGCAGTGGATAGCGACACCCCACGCGATCCCAATGAAATCCAAAGTCGTTATGCCGAGCAAAACAAATTTCGCGATCGTTTGGCGCAAATAGTTTCAGTCGAGCTTCCAGAGGAGCTTGCCCCCTCCAACAACGTATCGAAAGATTGGGAGCTAGCTTTATTTGATTTATACGTACGTGACGCAAACGAAAAGCTTGAACCTTTTCGTTCACTACTGAAACGAATAGAGTTACTTCAAAATCTAGTTAACGACCGCCTTGAGACAAAAGTTCTTTCAATTACCGACACAATGGGGCTTATCGTGAAACGCACGGATGACGGAGAAATCATCGACTTAGATTCACTTTCATCCGGCGAACAACATGAAATAATTTTACTGTTCGATCTACTATTCAATGTTGAACCTGGTGCGACAGTTTTGATTGACGAACCTGAGATATCCCTACACATTGCATGGCAGCTTGCATTTATTCCGGACGTTGTAAAGATTGCAGAAGATGTTGATTTTCGTTTCATCGTCGCAACTCATTCACCTCAGATAATTAACGGCATGTGGAGCACAACCGTACGTCTTGGCACCTCGGAGGAAGCTTCGGCATGAGAGAGTTTCTTACGCCTGATTCAGATGTGGACACAATACGATTGCTTACCTCAACTTCTCCCAACTTGGTCGTGGGATTGGAAGGCGAAGACGATTGGAAGTTACTTCATGGTTGGGTTAGTTCCAAAATCACCTTATATGTTAGTTCAGCAGGAAAAGAAGGTCTTCTAAAGGCCGCCCACGCCGCGCATTCTATGGACAGTTCACACGCAATATTTGTAGTCGATCGCGACTTTGATGATTTTTTGGAGACTGCTCCCCTCTACCCACATAACGTAATTTCGACTCACCACCACGACTGTTTCGTTGACATAGTCTTTGAGAGTCTAGACACTTTAGTGCGCGCGGTCGAACACCAGCTAAAGAGTTCTGGCTCAGTAATGTCCGATCACTCCTTTGATACTTTTTCTTGTGCAAGCGATATTGTCGCTTCCGCAATCAGACTGGCGAAGCATAAGGCCGTTGTTAGGGCGGTAGCAGCCCGCTTATCAATCGGTTTGAATTTTAGGAGCTATAGTTTTTTTAGTCAGCCAACAAGGGAAGTCACCTCCGAAACAATTTACGAGGTCCTATCCAGGCGATACAGCGGGCGCAACCCCCTTCCTTCCAACACTTCAGAGCTAATTGGTTTAGCGGCAACAGAACTTGATAGTCTCGACTATTCTCCAGTCGGCGATCATGATTTAATTGAAGCCGTACGCGCAATTATGAAAGAACAGTTCAAAATCTGCTTAAGCGAAGAAACCTTTCGCAACTTGATTATCCTCACATTTACGATTTCACATTTTTCGAAGGCATATTGGTGTGCTCACATTGCCAGTTGGACAAAGCAGTTTGACATTGATTTATTTGTCTCACAAGAGTTACCTTCGCACTTATCCACGTTAGTTCCCTCAACAACAACCTCTGGGCAAACATTTTGAGTTTTCATCGGCGTTCTGTAAGACATTCACGTCTTACAGCCTCGCCGACCACTCACCGCTCAGCGACCCGCCACTTTTGGCGCATCCCAAGATTCTCCAATCATGGACGCTCCCAGCTAGCAACATTTAGTTGCATCACCAAACATACAATACACTCGCATGTTGCATCATCACCATTCTTACTTTCCATTCCTCTCAATAGAGGCAATTCTCAACATAATTATATTGTCTTTCTCGAGTCATTCCGCTCATCATTTCTCCGTTTTATGCGAACCAGGCTCGATACCCATCGGACGGCGGCGTGGGCGAGTCGGGCTCGAAGCCGAGCTCCTCGGGGTTCTCGGGGATGGGGTCGAAGAGAGAGTATTTATCTCTGTCATCGCAGTGCTCGCGCACGATGGTGCGGAACTCCGTCAGCTCGCAGTACAGGACGCCCGTGATTGGGTTGCGCTTGCAGGCGACGATCTTGTACAGCCAGTAGGCAAAGAGCGCGACGTTCGCGCGCGGGTCCATGGTCGCGAAGTTGAAGATGTCGGAGGGCGGCACCGGGACCTCGGGCAGGAGCGTATTCACGGAGATCCAGAAGACCAGCGTGAAGCAGCGGAACCAGAGCCACTGCCCCTTCGCCCACGTGAACGCGGGGATCGTGCAGGCGAGCAGCAGGGCGAGCGTGCAGTACCACATGTAGTCGGACCGCGCGTGGTACTCGGGCGTGGCGCTACTGGCCTCGTGCACGATCCCTGCGCTCATGAAGGTTGGGCGAGGCGCGTGGATCCAATACCGCGCGTACACGCTCACGCTGTGGTCGGCGGTCGTGCTCACGTTCCCGCATTTCATGCAGGATTCGATGTTCGCCCACCGCAGCGCCCACAACCCCTGGGCGATGTTCATCCTCTCGGCGGCCGCCCTGGTGGCGAACGTGTGGGTGTTCGCCGCGCACGTGCGCACGATCGTCTCCAAGCGGCGAAACCCGCTCACGCAGGAGGTCCACGCCGACGAGGCCACCTACGCCTCGTGGGTCCGTGACCTCGCGTCCGATCAGGACAAGGAGCTCATCGCCACGCGCCTGGGCACGACGCCCGAGAAGGCGGGCTTTACATCGACGGGCATGGGGTAACAGAGCGGCACTGTTGCACGGCTGTCCTCCGATCGCCCCCCCTGTGCAGGTCGGAGGGCAGCCACATTCGTTGAAGGCATTCTCGCGCCAGGAGGCTGCGAGAAAGGGACTATCGAAGTTCCTCTAGAAATTGCGGACGTGCCTTCATCGCATGAATGAGGAGTTCACCGCCACTGTCAAAAATCAAGACGACCATTTCCAGAACGCGTCCAGATTGATTAATACCCACCACGAGCCACCGCCTGGGGTCATCCTCATCATCGAGGGGTCGAGAGTTCAGGGCATGCTCATAGGCATACAGGACGGACTCATCGGTGAGCCGGTCGCGCCCAAAATGCTTGCGCGCACTGGCGTGCAGTCTAGGCGACATGGGTCCACTCACGCACCGCAGCACGTATCGCGTCGGAACGGCTATCGATCCCCTCAGAGGCAGCACGTTCCATCAGCGCGCTGAGCGTCTGCTCATCCAAACGCACCGTGACGGCCACTCCCGGCCCCTTCCCGACGGAAGGACGGCCCGGACGCGGGGGCGCCAGCTTGGTCAGGTCATATCCGCGCTCAGCCTCATCAGCCCACGCCTGAATCTGCTCATCGCTGACGGGCTTTCCATGAAGAAGACGCTCACTCATATGAGTATCGTATACGAAATTCTCTCCTTGCACTATCGAATTCACAATGGCGATCCAACAAGGAAAACACCCTCCCCACACACACGAGGGGGCCGCGCACGAGAAATCGTACGCGGCCCCTCACCATCTCAACCGGGAAGGAACCCCGGCCTCGTGATACCTACTCCTGGAGGCGGCCCTCGTCGTCGAACACGTAGCGCGTGCCGTCGATCCAGCGCGCCCCGGTCACCATCGCCCCGGAGGAGGAGAGGTAGAACCAGGAGCCGCCGTCCTTCACCCATCCGGTGCTCATGGCGCCGGAGGTGGCGAAGTGGTACCAGGAGGATCCGATGCGCGCCCAGCCCGTGGCCATCGCACCGGAATCGGCCAAGTAGTACCAGGTGGAGCCCTCACGCATCCAGCCGGCGTGCATCGCGCCCGAGGAGCCCAGGAAGTACCAGGTGTCGCGCACCTTGGTCCATCCGCTGGCCATCTCGCCGCTGATGGGATCCAGGTAGTACCAGGTTCCACGCACCTGCACCCAGCCTGCGGTCTGGCCGCCGGAGGGTCCGTAGTAGAACCAGTGGCCGCCCTCGCTGACCCAGCCGGTCACCATGTACCCGCGGGCATCGAAGCGATAGATCGCCCCGTCGATGCGCAGCTGCATCGAGGTCGGGTAGGTGCCGTCCTCGTAGCGCCACCACCAGCCGAACACGCCGGACACCCAGCGGCCCGAGCGGGCCTCGTCGGGACCGACCTGGTCGGGGCTGACCGTGAAGGGAACCTGGAGCGTTGCGTCGTCGTCGGCGCGGGCGTCATTATTGCGGCCCATGGCCTCGACCGTGACCGTCGCGGCGCCCGCGAAGCGTCCCGTGCCGTTCGGGTGGGACACGTCCACGCCGTCGGCCTGCAGCGTCACCGAGTTGCCCTCGAAGGCGCCGTTACCCACACCGGTCGCGACCTCGCGCTCACCGACGAGGAGACGCGCAGAGGTTACCGGACCGGTCACCGTCACACGGATGGAGACACGTCCGGCGACGCTCTCCCCCGCCAGCGGCTGCCAGGTGGTGCCATCCGTCGAATACTCGACGCTGCCGATGACGGGCTTCGCCTGGTCCTTGAGGACAGCATCCAAGGCGTTGGGCAGGCCCGCGCCCCGGTACTCGCGGCCCTCGACGGGCTTGAGGCGATCCCAGTTCGACGGATCCCCCGCCTGCTTCTTGGCCAGGGCGATGATCTGCACGGCGTTCATCTCCGGGTGGACCTGGCGCAGCGTCGCGATGACGGCGGCTGCCAGAGGCGATGCCTGCGAGGTGCCGTACAGGTTGCCGTAGGCCTTGCCGTACCAGCTCGTCAGCGGCGCGTATATCTTCGCGCCGGGGGCCGCAAAGTCGATGCTGGTGGCGCCCCAGTTCGACCAAGAGGCCGGCTCGAGCACGCCGGTTGCGGGGTCGGCACCCTCGGGCAGCTGCAGGGCGGACACGGAGAGCGTGCCGCGCAGCTTCGGCGGCATGTAGACGGCACCCGTCACGTCACGCTCGTGTGCACCCCAGGTGTCGCCGGGAGCCGAGTCGTCAGTCGTGGGCAGGTTGTCCAGGTCGGTCGAGAAGTTACCCGCGGCCACGACGTTGATGACGTCCTTCGAGGTCGCGTAGTCGACCGCGCGCTGCACGGCCTCCTGGCCCGCGGCCTGCTCCGGGTCGTTGGGGAGCCAGTACTTCCACGGGTCCACGTAGTACGAACCGTTGGTGACCGAAATGCCGTGCTCAGCGGCCCACACGAAGCCACACACGATGTACTCGGGGTAGAAGAAACCGCCGTTACGCGAGGCCACGTTGATCGCGGCGATGCGCAGCGTCGGGTTCACGCCGTCCACGCCCACACCGTCGTGCTTCGCGGCGATCGAGCCGGCCACGTGCGTGCCGTGGGTGGCGTCGTCCCAGCGCCAGGCGGCGGGGTCGCGGTTCGGGATACCGTTGAACGAGCAGGACACAGACTTGTCGTGGTCGACCTGTCCGACCAGGTCCGGCACGGTGTCATCGACGGACTGGTCCATGATGCCCACCGTGACGGGCGCGCGCATGACGTCCACACCCTGCGCCTCGAGAGCGCGCAGGGCCTGGAGGTGCCATCCGTTGCCGGTCTGCGGGTCCGGGGTGAGGGCCGCGTCCTGGTCTCCCTGTGCGCCCTGCGAGCGGGGTGCTGCCGCAATCGCCGCGTCCGCCGCGACTCGGGTTTCGTAGGAGATGGGGACCACGGCCTCGTTACCGCCGACGGGCGCCTGGCGGGTCGGGCCGATCGAGTCGTAGCTGATGCCCTCCTTCACGAGCGCCGCGCCCAGGTCGGGCGAGAAGGTGGACGACGCTGACTGCACGAAGAACGTGCCGAACGCCGGGTACTGGGCCAGGACGAGCCCACCGTGGAACGAGGCCTGGGCCGCCGCACGCTGGAAGGTGGCGTTATCGGTGCCCTTGGGCAGGTTGACCGCGTAGTTGGCGGGCAGCTGGTCGTTGCTGCGCGCGGGAGCGGTGATGCCAGCCTTGGCGGGGCCAGCCGGCGCGGGCGTTGCGTCAGTGTCAGGCGCGGGGGCTGGGGTGACAGCGGAGTTCGGGTCGCGCGAGACGGTGAAGACGGCCTCGCGGCCCGTGTCGTCGTCAGCCTGGCGATCGAAGTTGATGCCGGTGGCGCTGACCTGGACGCGGGCGGTCACCGAGTCCGTGCCCTCGGGCAGCAGTGCGCTGAGGTCCACGTTTTCGATCGAGGCACCCAGGGCATCGTCGAAGTACTTGCCCGAGCCGTCGCGGTCGACGGATGCCAGGCCGGCAACGTCCATGTGCAGGTGGCTGATCGGGGCGATGGCCTCGGTGTAGAAGGTGACGGGGCCGGCCGGCAGGGTCGCTCCGTGCACGTCCTTCCATTCGCCCTTGCCGACCCGGTACTGCAGGGTCTGGACGGTCGGCTGGGGCTGGTCGCGGCGCATGGTGGTCAGCGCGTTGATGAAGCCGTAGCCGCGGAATTCCTTGCCGTCCTCGGGCGCTTCCAGACGCGTGTATTCCATGGCGGCCTGCTTGCGCATGAGGTCGGTGATCTGCTTGCCCTGGAATCCCGGGTGGATCGACTTAATGAGCGCGGCAATGCCCGTGATGTGGGGCGTGGCCATGGAGGTGCCGCTGGTCTTGGCGTAGCCGGAGGAGAAAATCGCCGTGGGTACGGTCGAGTAGATGTCCTGCCCCGGAGCAGTAAAGTCGACGCTCTTGCCGTAGTTGGAGAAGTCGGCGCGCTTGAGGTTCGCCCATTCGGGCTTGGTCTCGACGTTGGTGCGCGTGGCGGCGCTGACCTGACTGACGCCCTCGACCATGGCGGGGACCTTCACGCCGTTCTTCACGGGGCGGTCCTTGATCGGGGCGTCAAGGTCGGTCGGCGACCCGCTGTCGGTCGTGACGTTGTCGTTGTCCATGCCGTCGTTGCCCGCTGAGGCGATGACGGCCAGCCCCTTGCCCTGCGCGTAGGCAATGGCGCGGGTCGCGGCCTCGAGGCCTGCGGCCTGCTCGGGATCGCTCGGGCTCCAGTAGACCCACGGGTCCATCGAGTAAGAGTTGTTGACGATGTCAACACCGTGGCTGGCGGCCCACATGAAGCCGCAGGTCACGTACTCGGGGTACATGAGCTGCTCGTCGTTGGAGGCCTTGATGGACACGAGGGTCGCGGTCGGCGCGATGCCATCAATGCCGATGCCGTTGTGATTCGCCGCGATGATGCCCGCGACATGCGTGCCGTGGAAGTAGTCGTCACGCCAAGACCCGTAGGCCTGAGAGGGGATGCCGTTGTGCCCACAGGAGACGGAACGGGAGGTGTCGACGCGCCCCACGAGGTCGGGGTGCGTGTCGTCGATGCCGGTGTCGATGACACCGACCGTGACGGGCGCGTGCGCAATCGGCACGGCCGCCGCGTCGGTGGCGCTCATCGCCTGGGCACCCCAGTTGACGACCTCCTCGGGCTTATCGGCCTCGGTCGCGTCCTGTCCACGTAGAGAGGACGGGCCACCCGACTGTGCGCCCGACTGAGCCGGGCTCGCCTCGCCAGACTGCGGGCCGGGCTGCGGCTCCGGGGCGGCCTGGCGCTCCCCCTCGGGCACGGAGGCCACGCGGGTCGGCCCCACCGAGTGGACCGAGATCCCGGCCTTCGCCAACTCGGCTGCCAGGTCCGGGGCGAACGAGGCCGACTCACTCTGCGCAAAGAACGTCCCAAGCTCCGGGTAGGAAGCCAAAGCGACGCCCCCGGCGGAAGCGACCAGGGAGGTCGCGCGCGCCAGGTCCTCGGCGCTCGAGTGCCCACTGAGGTTGATTGCGTAGTTCATCAGGCCGGCGCTGGCGCGAGCGGGCGCGATGAGGCCGGTATGATCGTCGGCCCGGGTGGGTGGGGCGGTCGCTGTGGCCACGCCCATGGACAGGGCGAGGGCCGCGACGAGCCCGATGCGTGCGACATTGCGGCGCATGGTTCCTCGACTTTCAGTTGTGAGTCTGGCGAGTACGACAATGTACTCATCAGAAGTATCATGCTTTAGTTTGTCACTCGCCACAATATAGACCAACTTAAATCCGCCATCACCTCAACAAAGGCGACGCTGTCGGGTAACCACTCCCCACGAGCGCACGCGAGGCCTCCTGACAGCGCGGCGGGGCCACACACCGTCAGGTGCATGGCCCCGCCGTGGCGACGTCGCTCAGCCTAGTGCCGCAGGCGCCCGTCCGGTCCGAAGGTGTAGGTCGTCCCGTCTACCTGCTGGGTGCCGGTGACCATCGCCCCCGAGGAACCCAGGTAGTACCAGGAATCTCCCTCATGCAGCCACCCGATCGCCATGCCACCGGAGGGTGTGAGGTAGTACCAGGTGGATCCATCGCGAACCCAGCCGGTAGCCATCGCACCCGAAGCGCTCAGGTAGTACCAGGTGCCATTGACGAACACCCATCCGGTCACCATCGCACCCGTCGCATGATCCAGGTAGTACCAGATGCCGTTCACGTTGGCCCAGCCCGCGGCCTGCGCACCCGAGGGACCGTGGAAGAACCACTGGCCTGCCTCACGGACCCACCCGGTCACCATGTATCCGCGCGCGTCGAAGCGATAGGTCGCCCCGCCGATCTGAACCGAGGTCGACGCCGGGTAGGTTCCATCCTCGTATCGGTACCACCAGCCGACCGCATCATTGACCCACGCGCCAGCCTTGGCCTCGTCGGCCTGATCCTGACCGCCCGACACCGCGTCGAGGGCGTCGAGGAAGCCGTAACCGCGGTATTCCTTGCCGTCGATGGGAGCGTTGAGACGTCCATAGTTGGCAGCGGCCTGCTTCTTCATCAGGTCGATGACCTGGGCGCCCGTAAGCTCCGGGTGCACCGACTTAATGAGTGCCGCGACGCCCGACACGTGCGGGGTCGCCATGGACGTGCCGTCGGCGACGGCGTAGCCGCTGCGGTAGAAGAGCGTCGTGGCCGTGGAGTAGATCTGGTCGCCCGGGGCGGCAAAATCGATCGTCTGACCGTAGTTGGAGAACTCAGCGCGGCCCAGGGACAGGCCCGGCTTCACGTTGTACGCCTGACCAACCGCGCTCACCTGAGCAACGCCGTCGAGCATGGAGGGAACGCGGATACTGCCCTTCACCGCACGATTCTTCGTCGGCGTGGGGACGTCCGTCGGGGACCCGTTGTCGATCGTCGGGTTATCAATGTCGACGCCCTCGTTACCGGCCGCCGCGATCACAGCCAGGCCCTTGTCCTGCGCATACTTGATCGACCTCGTGGCCGCCTCAAGGCCCGCAGCCTGCTCGGGGTCGGTCGGACTCCAATAGACCCACGGGTCCATCGAGTAGGAGTTGTTCACGACGTCCACCCCGTGGCTCGCCGCCCACATGAACGCACAGGTCACGTACTCGGGGTAGATGAGGCGGTTGTCGTTGGTCGCCTGAATGGCGACGATGGTCGACTCAGGGGCGATGCCGTCGATACCAATGTCATTGTGGTTGGCAGCGATAATGCCCGCGACGTGCGTGCCGTGGTAGAACTCATCACGCCACCCGTAGAAGTCCTGCGTGGCAACGCCGTTGACCGAGCACTTCACAGAACGCGACGTATCGACGCGCCCCTCCAGGTCGGGATGCGTATCCTCAACGCCGGAGTCAACGACCGCGATGGTCACGGGGGCGCGCTTGACGTTGACTGCCTCGGCCTCGCGCGCGTGCATGGCGACGGCGCCCCAGTTGAAGATCTCCTCGTTCGCTTCAGCGGGGGCAGCGCTCGCGGTCTCGTTGCGCATCGCGTTCAGACCGCCTGCCGCGCCGGGCTGCGGGGCCTCGTCCTTCTTGTCGGTGGGCAGCTCGACGCGCTCGTAGTAGAGGACGGGGGCCACGCGGGTCGGGCCGATCGAGTGGATGGAGATACCGGCCTGTCGCAGGGCGGCGGCCAGGTCGGGCGCGAACGAGGGCGTGGCACTCTGCGCGAAGAAGGTACCGATCTCCGGGTACGAGGCCAGGGCGGCACCACCGGCTCCTGGGACGAGGGCGAGGGCCCGCTGGAGGTCCTCGGGGTTCGTGCCGGCGAGGTTGATCGCGTAGTTCATCTCGTCGTTGTCAGCGCGGGCTGCGGAGACGAGTCCGGGCTCCTCAGCACGGGCGGAGGGGGCGTTCACCGCGGCCACGCCCATGGACAGGGCGAGAGCGGCGACGATGCCGATGCGTGCGGCAGTGCGGCGCATAGTTCCTCGACTTTCGATTGTCACTGTCAGGATTTCGACTGCATTCACAGCTGCACCCATCATCCTAGAGTTTGTCAGTAACAACAAAACCAAGGCTTACCTAAGTCCATCCTCCAAGACTCCATCAATTCACCGCATATGAGACGGGGAGCACCCGTAGGCACTCCCCGTCTCGTCGCTCGTTTTGTTGCAAGCCGACGTTTACTCCAGGCCGGCGTCGAGGGCCAGCAGATGGTCGACTGTCTGCGGACGGATGAACCAGCGCGCCGATCCGTCCTCGACGGCGAGCACGCCCGGCTTCGTCAGCATGTTGTAGTTCGAGGCCATCGAGTAGCCGTACGCCCCCACAGCGGGAACGGCCAACAGGTCGCCTCCCGTAATGTCGGCCGGCAGGTCGATATCACGGATGATGATGTCGCCGCTCTCGCAGTGCTTGCCGACGATGCGGCAGCGCGCCAGAGACGAGGCCTGCGCAGGGTCGCGGTTCGCGAGCGTCGCCGTGTAGACAGCGTCGTAGAGCACCGGGCGGATGTTATCCGACATGCCGCCGTCGATCGCCACGTAGCGGCGCACTCCCCCGTCTTCCAGGGAAATGTCCTTGACGACGCCGACGCGGTAGAGCATGACCATCGACGGGCCGGCAATCGAGCGGCCGGGCTCGACGGACACGTGCGGGATCGGCAGGCCGTGGTGGGCGCAGCGCTCGCGCACCACGGTGGCCAGGGCGCGGGCGACCTCGACCGGGGAGGTCGGGACCGGATCTTGCCCGGTGTAGGCGATGCCGACGCCGCCGCCCAGGTCGATGGCGGGAACGTCCAGGCCCAGCTCAGCCTTCAGGAGCGCCGCGAAGTCGATGACGATGCGCGCGGCCTCGGCAAAGGCCTCGGTCCCGAAGATCTGGGAGCCGATGTGGCTGTGCAGTCCCCGGAAGTCCAGGTGCGCCGCATCCTTGATCACGGCCACGGCCTCGTACGCCTGATCGGTGGCCAAGGATAGGCCGAACTTCTGATCCTCGTGGGCGGTCGCAATGTACTCGTTGCCGCCCGCGTGGATGCCGGACTTCAGGCGCACCATGACGGGCGCGACGACGCCGAGGTCAGCAGCGATGCGCTCGATCTGGTGGACCTCGTCCATCGAGTCGATGAAGATGCGGTGGATGCCGGCCTCGAGGGCGAGGCGGATCTCCGCGTCCGACTTGTTGTTGCCGTGCAGGCCGATACGGTCGGGGTCCACCCCGGCGCGCAGGGCCAGACTCAGCTCTCCGAGCGAGGCGGTGTCGATACCCAGGCCCTCGGCGGCGACAAGGCGCGCGACGTCGGCGCTCAGGAAGGCCTTGCCAGCGTAGAAGGCGTCGCCGCCGTTCATGCCGTATCCGTCCCAGAACTCCTCGGCCATCGCCGAAGCCCACACGCGGGCGCGTCCGCGCATGGCCTCAACGTCAAGCACGAAGGTGGGCGTGCCGAAGTCGGCGGCGACGCTGGTCAGGTCGACGCCTCCCAGGCGCAGCACGCCACCCTCCCGAGAAGCGCTCCACGGCCACAGGTCGGGGCGCTCATCGGGGGTCGGGCAGGTGAGGGTACCGACGCTTGCCGTCTCGCTCACTGAGTCACATCCTCTCGGGGGCACTCACACCGAGGAGGCCGAGGCCGGTGCGCAGCACCTGGGTGACCGCGTCGTTGAGCCAGAGGCGGGCGATGTGGCCGGGCTCAACCGGGTCGTCGCCGCGAGGCGTCACGCGGCACTGGCCGTACCAGGCGTGGTAGGTCGCAGCCAGGGACTCGAGGTAGCGGGTGATGCGGTGCGGCTCGCGCAGCTCGGTCGCCTGCGCAACCTGCGCGGGGAACTGGGCGAGGGCTGCCAGCAGGGCCTCGTCGGCCTCGGAGTCGAGGGCGGCCGGGTCGAAGCCAGCATCGCGGGTGACGCCGTGCTCGGCCGCATTGCGGGCGACGTTGCAGGCGCGCACGTGCGCGTACTGTACGTAGTAGACCGGGTTGTCATTGGAGTGCTGCGAGAGCAGGTCCAGGTCAATGTCAACCTGCGTGTCCATCGAGACTCGCACGAGGGCGTAACGCGCGGCGTCCACGCCCACGGCATCGACGAGGTCGTCGAGGGTGACGATCGTGCCGGCGCGCTTGGACATGCGCACGGGCTCGCCATCCTTGACGAGGTTGACGAGCTGGCCGATGAGGATCTGCAGGTTCTCGCCCGGCTTGTCACCGAACGCAGCGCACATCGCCATCATGCGGGCGATGTAGCCGTGGTGGTCGGCGCCCAGCAGGTAGATGGCGACATCCGCGCCACGCTCACGCTTGTTGAGGTAGTAGGCGACGTCGCCCGCGAAGTACGCGGCCTGGCCGTCCGACTTGATGAGGACGCGGTCCTTGTCGTCGCCGTAGGTGGTCGTGCGCAGCCACACCGCGCCATCTTCGTCGAAGATCTCGCCGCGCTCGCGCAGGCGCTCGATCGCCGCGGCAACCGCGCCGGAGGTGTGCAGGGACTCCTCGTGGAAGAAGACGTCAAAGTCGGCCCGGAAGGAGTGCAGACGCTCCTTGATCTCCGCGAACATCAGCTCAACGCCGCGAGCGCGGAAGACCTCGATAGCCTCTTCTTCGGGCAGGGTGATCGGGTCGGGCTCGCCGGCCGCGCGCGCGTCAGCGCGGACCTGGTCGGCAATGTCGGCGATGTACTGGCCGCCGTAGCCGTCCTCGGGAACCTCCCGGCCCATGGCGCGGGCGTAGAGAGAGTGCGAGAAGCGGTCGATCTGCGAGCCGTGGTCGTTGAAGTAGTACTCGCGGGTCACGGCGGCGCCGGAGGCGGCCATGAGGCGGGCGAGAGAGTCACCGACGGCTGCCCAGCGGGCGCCGCCCAGGTGCACGGGGCCGGTCGGGTTTGCAGAAACGTACTCGAGGTTGATCGAGCGGCCCGAGAGGGTCTCGTTGCGGCCGTACGCGGCGCCGGCCTCGACGATCGTGCGAGCCAGCTCGCCGGCCGCACCCGCGCCCAGGCGGATGTTGATGAAGCCGGGGCCAGCGACCTCGACGGAGTCGATACCGTCGGCGGCGGCCAGGTCATCGGCGAGGATCTGCGCGAACTCGCGCGGCGCCATGCCGGCCTTCTTACCGAGCTGCATCGCGACGTTGGTCGCCCAGTCGCCGTGCTCGCGCACGCGCGGGCGCTCCACGGTCACGGGGTCGGGGACCAGCGAGGGGTCGATCGAAATGCGACCGGCGGCAGCAGCGTCCAGCAGGGTCGCGCGGATGAGAGTAGCAAGTTCTTCAGGAGTCACCCCTTTAGACTACGGGGTTTTTGCTCCTATCCGCGAACTCTCCCCGGCCTCGTGGATGAAAACCTGGCCACATGCGCGTCCCATTCCCTACCCCTCCTCCGCCCCGCGGGCCTCTAGACGAGTACAGTTTCGGGTAACCGAACGTTTTTCGTCAGCAGTGAGGAACACCCGTGACCACCACGGACACCCAGCAGCGCCGCAAGCTCATCCCCCTCCTCGGCCCCGCCTTCGTCGCGGCCGTCGCCTACGTCGACCCCGGAAACGTCGCCGCCAACATCACGGCGGGCGCGCGCTACGGGTATCTGCTCGTGTGGGTTCTCGTGGCCTCGAACATCTTCGCGATGGTCATCCAGTACCTCTCCGCCAAGCTCGGCCTGGTCACCGGCCAGTCCCTGCCCGCCCTGCTGGGTGCACGCATGCGCAAGCCCGGGCGCATCGCATTCTGGCTTCAGGCCGAGATCGTGGCCGCCGCGACCGACCTGGCCGAAGTCATCGGCGGCGCACTCGCCCTCCACCTCCTCTTTGGGGTTCCGCTCCTGTGGGGCGGCGTCATCGTCGGCATCGTGTCGATGGCTCTGCTTCTTGTTCAGGGCGGTGGGCGCCAGCGCCAGTTCGAGACGATCATCGTCGGCCTGCTGATCATCATCACGCTGGGATTCCTGGCGGGCCTCTTCGTCGCGCCGCCCAGCCCCTCGGGCATGCTCGGCGGGCTCGTTCCTCGCTTCCAGGGCACCGACTCGGTCCTCGTGGCCGCCTCCATGCTGGGCGCGACCGTCATGCCGCACGCGGTCTACCTGCACTCCTCCCTCGTCAACGACCACGAGGCCGACGAGCTCGGCCCCTCCACCGGCGACGCCCGCCACTCCTCGGGACACCTCTCGCGCCTACTGCGCGCGACCCGCATCGACATTTACTGGGCGCTGAGCATCGCGGGTCTGGTCAACATCGGCCTGCTGCTCCTGGCCGCCGCGGCACTGGCCGGCCAAAGCGGCACCGACACGATCGAGGGTGCGCACGCCGCGATCTCCTCCACGCTCGGGCCCATCGTCGGCACGGTGTTTGCGGTCGGCCTGCTCGCATCGGGCCTGGCGTCCACGTCGGTGGGTGCCTACGCGGGCTCAGAGATCATGAACGGCCTGCTCCACATCCGCGTGCCCATCATGGCGCGTCGCCTCTTCTCCCTAATCCCCGCGCTCATCATCCTGGGCGCGGGCGCCGAGCCCACGTGGGCGCTCGTCGTCTCGCAGGTCGCCCTATCGTTCGGCATCCCCTTCGCGATCATCCCGCTCATGCGCCTCACCGCCTCACCCGACGTCATGGGCGACTACACCAACAATCGCCCCCTGCGCGTCACCGGTTTCCTCATCGCGGCCGTCATCGTCGCGCTGAACCTGTTCCTCGTGTACCTCACCCTCACCGGCCAGGGCTAAGAGAGTAGGTCGGGGCTCGGGCCCCTTGTCGGTTGCCACGGGCCTTTGCTGGTCCGGAGTGGCGGCCGGCGGCACTTTTCCCGCCCCACTAAGCCACCATTGAATCCACTAGCGCCTTTGCGGGGATCCAATCAGCCCCCATTGAAACCGCGAGCACCTTCGCAAGTCGGAACGCGTCTAGATTCAGCTCATTTTCACCCGCAGTGGTGACAGCGGTTTCACTTCGCATTGACTACGAGGCGGCAAAGGTGTCCTCGGTTTCGTGCAGCAAGCACCTCCCCCACTGATACGCCAATGCAGCCACCCACACCCAACGTCGCATGCAATTCCACGACTGCCTGCACCGACGTATTCTCGAAAACGCTGCAATCTCAAGGATCTACTACCACAGCTTGAAGGACTCACTGGGGAATTGCATGCGATATTGCTGAGCTCCCGCTTGGAGACGGCGGCGAGGACTGCAAGATCCCTCAGAACAGGCAACGCGAAAACTGCTGCGCCTGTGCGGACGATCGTGCCCCGGACGCCCGATGTTACAAACGTCGTCAATTCGGAGGATTTTCAATCGGTCACTACGGGGTCCTGTTACAAACGTCGTCAAACCAAGCCCAAAACAAGCGTTTTCTGGCGAAATATCGTGTGGATTGACGACATTTGTAACAATCACCCAGGGAGACCTACAAAAAGTCGCTCGGATTGACGACGTTTGTAACACGAAACAACTCAGCGGCATGAACTCTCACACATAAGAGCAGAACGTCGTCGCAGAGGGCAGACAAGTTGGGGATACCGCGCGGTCTGCGGGCCCTGGCGAAGCTTCCATCGGACGCGCCGAGCCACAGGTAAGCCACAAGGGTGGCGAGCAGACGATAGCCCACACGGCAGCTCCAGATCAGGCGGAGCGCACAGCACCGAGACACATCAGGCAACGAACAACGGCAAAAACTGCCGAAGCGGACGCACAAAGCGGGGCCGGTGGTCATTCACCGGCCCCGCCTCGTATGAATTAGCGCGAGAAGCGCATGTATCAACGCCAGAGGCTATCAGGCGCGCACGGAGCGCTCGTAGTCCTTCATCAGGTCGATGCGGCGCTGGTGGCGCTCGTCGCCGCTGAAGGGGGTCTCCAGGAAAGCGTCGATGAGGGCCAGAGCCTCTTCCTCGCTGTGCTGGCGGGCACCGACGGCCACGACGTTCGCATCGTTGTGCTCGCGGGCCAGACGCGCGGTCGCATCCGACCACACGAGGGCGGCGCGCACGCCTTCCACACAGTTGGCGGCCATCTGCTCGCCGTTACCGGAGCCGCCGATGACGATGCCGAGGCTACCCGGCTCGTCGACGACAGCCTGGGCTGCCTCGATGCAGAACGGCGGGTAGTCGTCGAGCGCATCGTAGGTGTGGGCGCCATGGTCGACGACATCGTGACCAGCCTCGCGCAGGTGCGCAACGACCTTTTCCTTGAGTTCGAAACCGGCGTGATCGGTGCCGATATGAACGCGCATGGGATCCTCCTGAAGAGTTCTCAAACAAGCAACGTCCACTAGTATGGCACACATCACCGTCCCGCGTGCTTGTATGAAACCCTGCTAAACTGACCGAGCTGCCCCGATAGCTCAGCGGATAGAGCGCTTGCCTCCGGTGCAAGAGGTCGCAGGTTCGAGTCCTGTTCGGGGTGCCACTCATATCCACACCGCTCACAATGCCCGCGCCCAACCCAGTGGAAACCCGCGAGCGAACGCGCCCCGGCCTCGTCGATGAGGCCACTCCCACCTCCCGGAACACTCCACACCCCGTTCCCCTACCCCATAAAATGGGGGGCGTATCTATCGTCAACCAAGGACTGGCCGATGACCTACCCCTGGTGGAGCCTGCTCCCCTTCGTCGCGATGCTCGCATGTATCGCCCTTCTGCCTATCATCCCGAAGACCGCGCACTGGTGGGAGAAGGAATCCTCCCAGCTGTCCGTCGCGCTTGCGCTGGGCGTTCCGACGACGGTCTGGATGTTCATGAGGGCGGGCACCGGCCCGCTCATCGCCACGGGTGTGGAGTACGTGCAGTTCATTGCGCTGCTCTTCGCGCTGTTCGTGGTCTCCGGCGGCATTCACCTGGCCGGCGACATCAAGGCAACCCCACGTAACAACACGATCTTCCTGGCGATCGGCGGCCTGCTGGCCTCGTTCATCGGGACGACGGGCGCGGCGATGCTGCTGATCCGCCCGCTCCTGGAGACGAACAAGGAACGTAAGCACCGCGTGCACACGGTCCTGTTCACGATCTTCATTGTGGCGAACTGCGGTGGCATACTGACTCCGCTCGGCGACCCGCCGCTGTTCCTCGGCTACCTGCACGGCGTGCCCTTCACGTGGACGTTCGGGCTGTGGAAGGAGTGGCTGTTTGTCCTGGTGCTGCTGCTTCTGTCGTACTACTCGATCGACCGCGTGCGTTACGCGTCCGAGGACACCGCCTCGATCGAGGCCGACGACCGCGAGGTCAAGCCCCTACGCCTGCATGGAAAAATCAACCTGCTGTTCTTCGCGATCATCATCCTGTCCGTCGCTTTCGCTCCGTCTTGGGATGGCGAGGCGCTGGCCGAGGGCCACTTCGACTCGTGGGTCGACCTGGTGCCGTGGCGCGAGCTCATCATGTTCGCGGTCGCGGGCCTGTCCTACAAGCTCTCGGATAAGAAGGTGCGATTCGAGGAGAACGCGTTCACGTGGGCTCCGATCATGGAGGTCGCGACCCTCTTCATCGGCATCTTCTCGACGATGGCGCCGGCGCTGCGCTACCTGGAGCAGATCGCCCCGTCGCTACCGCTGACCCGTATGACGTACTTCGTGTTCACGGGCGGCCTGTCCTCGATCCTGGACAACGCTCCGACGTACATGACGTTCTTCGAGATGGCGAAGGCAACCGGCGGCGAGGGCACCCTGGTCGCGGGCGTGCCCGAGTACTACCTGATCCCGATTTCGCTCGGCGCCGTGTTCTGCGGCGCGATCACGTACATCGGCAATGGCCCGAACTTCATGGTCAAGTCGGTCGCCGAGGCCGACGGCGTGCCCATGCCGTCATTCGGCCGCTACATCGGCTACGCGTTCACGCTCCTGGTGCCCGTCCTGGCCGCCATGGCGATGGTCTTCGTGGGCGAGTCCTGGCTGGTTCGAGGCCTGGGTATCGCTCTGGCCGCTGGCCTGGTGTTCCTGTCGCTCGTGCGCATCCGCCGCGCGGGCCTGGACGAGGCCGTGGCCGACTTCAGCGGCGACGAGTGAGCCGGCGGTCCTGACAAATGCGTTGAGGGGGCGGAGCCAAGCGGCTCCGCCCCCTCCCGTTTTCTCTGCAACAATTGAGTTCAACGGGGGAACGTATCTTGTCACGCAGGAATTGACGACGGTCGCGGAGGGCACTATCCTGGACTGTTACTGCTGACCACGTTGCAAGGGGAGATAGTTGTCTGGTGGAATCGTGTGGGATGCGGACGAGGTGTCGCGTGCCATCACTATCTTGAACTACTCAAGCGAAAACGTAGCATCCCGCACTCTTAAGCCACCTAGTAACGCGGGGAGTAATGAGGCAGACTTAGCGACACAGGTTGAGAGGATCAATCGCGTCATCCAGATGGCATCCTTCTGTTCCTTGGCTGTCGCTCACGGTCTAACTGCCGCATCCGAAGCCTTTGCGGCCGCCGACGATCAGGAAGCTGCCAACTTTGAGACTATGCAAGAGTATCTGCGCAACAGGGGGGCAGAATGAGCGCCAATAATGGCACACCAGCAGCCTCGTTTTCCATGCCGTTTTCGATTAGCGTCGAGAATCTCTTCACTTTCAAGGATCAATGTATGCAAATTGCCGGCGTATTGCACACTGCAGATAGCGATGCAATGCGCGCTTCATCCATTGTCGGTCAGCAGGAGGCACTTCTTGTCGAGGAGTGCCAGCACGATCTACAAACCACATCAAACGTATGTGAAGAGATCTCCAACGATCTGACAGCACTCGCGAACGCTTTGTCAGAACTCGCCTGGTCGATGAAGTCAGTGCGAGACGAGTACAAGGGAATCGCACAGAAAGCCCTAGGATGCGGTCTGATTGTCGTAGGCGACAAAGTAATCCTATTCGATGAGTCGGACGATAACCTTGTCCATAGTTTCAATGAGCTGCAAGCGCAAGCTAAGGTCCAGCAACTGAATTACGAACGAGCCGAGTATGTATTTTCACTCGCGCTAGACAACCTCAAAGTGGATGTCTATGAACAATGGATTGAACCCGTGTTCGACGCACTGAAGGAACAGTTTATTCTGGATGACAAGCATCCGATAGCTAAGGCGATCCCCTATGGCGTGGGACTGCTGGACATGAGCGGGCAAATAACAATCGGTGCTTCGATGTGGCATTTCAATCGACTGTATGAGCCTCCGAAGGGATTCTTCGCCAAAGGCGACCTGTCGAAGTGGACCTACCGGCCGATCGGGAGACATGGGCTGGAACCAATGGCCACACGATCGGTATCTCCGATCGCCACAAAAATTGGGAAAGTTGCCGGCCCGATAGGGGCGGTTGTCGACGGCGGTATCACCGCCTATGACACCTACCAAACCGATACCCAGCAGCACCCCGAATGGAGCGAGGAACACAAAATCGCACGAGCTGGCACAAAGGGCACTCTCGCCGGCCTGGGCACATGGGGTGGCGCAGCACTGGGAGCCAAAGGCGGCGCCGCCATCGGTGCGGCAGTCTCAGGGCCTTTCGCCCCCGTCGGCGCTGTTGTTGGCGGCATTGTCGGCGGCGTTATCGGCGGAGTGATCGGGCACTACACTGGAGAGAAGTTTGGAGACGGAATCAACTCAGTCATTGATAGCCATATGGACAAGGAGTAAAGGGATTCAGACGATGAAATACGATGATGTCATGCCAGTCTTGACACTTCTATTTGGTATCTTCTGCATGACAATGTGGTACCTTGAAATGTTTTCAGACAGTCGTCTTGGACGAATCTTGGGAACTATGACGAAACCAAGTCTTCGCGGCAGAAACTGGTCAGCGATCAGCACCCCAGCATTCTCGCTAGCCTTTATAAATGCCGGTGTCATGACCTTTGCTGAACACGGAATTATTCCTCGCGTCCTGTATACACCTTGCGTCTATATCTCAATACTCCTTATCCTAATAATTCTCATTGGCCTTCTACCCATCAAGTTTCCCCGGTGGGTCTACGCCGATTGGCAGTACGCAAAGCGCCATGGACTCCTGGACGAGAGCGGGAACATTGATCAGGAAGCATGGGCACGACACCATGCAAACAAGAAGGATCTGTGGTGAACGAACAGGTAACAATGACTCTTTCCTCGGGATGGAGATTCTTGACCCCGGAGGAACACGCACAGCTCGGTCTCCTCGCGGATGATCCCAGCGTTCGTCTCGTTGCCGTCGCTCAGACGAAAGATGAGGGTAATGTTCCGACCTTCGTGGTGACCGGCGGAGTACTCAGCACCAACGCGAGCGACGACGAAGTCTACGCAGACAGCGTCAGGCAGGTGGAGGAAGCGTTGCCCGGATTCCACCTGATCGACGACTTCGCATGGCCGGTTCACCCGGAAGGGGCTCGTTGGCGAACAGGCGTCTACATTCTCGACGATGTGTCGCTGACGCTCAGCCAGCTCACGTGGATGACACACATTGCACCCACTATGCAGCGACCTCCGCAGCGTTTCCTGTGGACCGCGACGTGCACATGCCCCAGCATTCTATTCCCAACGATCATCGATGATTTCATCACGATGGCTCAAACCCTGGAGGTGACACCGTGAGCGACCATCCAATCGGCACTAACTCCTCGGATCAGATCATCGTCACCGTCGAGCAGGCCGACGCCCTGCTCGAGATGATTGCCAGTAACGAGAATGCCGGGCGCATTTCAAGCGCTGCTCTCTCCAGCGGCCTGGTCTCACTCGGACTGGCCGGCGCCAACGGCTTAGCCGGCGACGCCGCACGCATCCTCGAACCAGTGCGAGCTGCACGCACCCAACTTGCGATCCGCGTCGTGTCCCCCAGCATGCGCGGCGTGGTACGCGACTGGAGGATCTGGCCCACAGCGCCTCGCTCCGTCGTGATGCGTTCCAACGTGGACGGCGTGCACTTCAGTCAGGTTGATTACTGCGAAGTCCCCCACATCGCAGCCCTCGCCTCCCTACTGCACGCCGGACCTACCATCCACGACGGGCCTCCTTACATTCCCGCAGATTTCATCGCTGCGATTCGTTCTCTCGACGCACAAGGTGCTCAGGATGTGCTCAATGATCTCGTGACTTATGGACCCGCAGAGTCGCACTTCGCCCAGGACTGCGTCTCGGGGCGTTGGAGCGTCGTCACCTGTGTGCGCGAGGAAATGCACGGTCGCGAGTGGCGAACCGGCTTGCACTATGAGTGTTTCGTGACGGACCATCTGCACGCCCAAATCCACGCACCGCTTGACGAGGAAGCGCTCGCCCACCTGTCAGCCGATCCGACACTGGACGCGCCGCCTCGCGCAGCGATCTGGGCGATGTTGATGGGGCTACTCGCGCCCTAGCATCTGCCTGCTGCGCGGCACGCGACCGCTGTCAGCACAGAAGCACCCTCACGAGCCACACTACTTGGCGAGCAGCTCCATCATGAAGCCCCACAGCGCCGTGCGCGGCGGAGCGTCCAGGGTAGGGGCGTTCTGCTCCCGCATGAGGACGAGAGCGCGAGGATCGATGGGCGCGTGAATTTGCGCGTGCATGTGATCGGTGATGAAGCACTCGACGTGCCCCGCGTCCTTCCACCCCTCCAGGGTCCGTTCTTCCCGCACGCACAGCGCGACGCTCCAGCGCTTGTGCCAGCAGTCCTGCGAGAAGTGAGAGTCCGTTGGCCCTTGAGCGGCCACATCGGTCAGGGCTGACTGCGCCCTTTCCAGGTCCACGTCACGCACCGCCTGCACGAAGTCGGCGGAGATCGACGGCGGGCCGTCATGGATGGTCGACCCGGGCTTAAGGAGAGTCTCCTCGGCGAGGATACGCGGGACATCGCAGTAATCAACCTGGGTGAAGTGCACGCCGTCAGCCTCGGTGCGCATGACGACCGAACGAGGCCGCGAGGGCCAAATCCGCGCAATGCGCACGCCGAGGCTCTGCCTCGGGGAGACGACGCGGATCGCGAGACGCGAGTCGACCATGCGCGCGGGACCCAGGATCGCCTCGGCGTCACCGGAGAGGCCGCCAGAGTCGACGAGGCCCGCACTGATGAGTCCACTGACGGGCATCGCGCTCGATAGAGCGCCGTCCCCCTCTCTCGCGCCAATAAGGTCGACAAGCGCATTCGCCTGTTCGAGGGAAACGACGAGCTCCTCCGGCGACGAGGCCGTGGTTCCTTCGACGGTCACGATTCCACCTCCACAGTGCGTGCCATTGTCATGAAGTCCTCGATGATCGACGGGCACGCGAGACTCGGACACGTGCATGTCGCGGCCCACAGGAATCGGCGGGGTTCCTCGTCCCCGTCGTTTCTGTGCCGGGTGAGCCACACGAGCTGCGCGACGGTCATCGAGACGTCGTTGAGGGTGTACACACCTGTAACGAAGCGGGTGCGCGCGGTGGGATACGGCACGATAGTGTCATCAATGAGGCGGCATCCCGGGTGCGGCTCAGCCAGGCGACCAGCGCTGCCATCAAGGATTTCCTTGTCCCCTTTGCCACTGATGACCTCAGTTTCAGTGATGACAATGTTCGGCACGTACCCTTCTGTTGCCTCCGCGACGGCAATGAAGCGAATGCTCTCATCCTGGCCGAGATCCCCGAGCTCGCTACGTTCTTCCTCCGACAGCTGCCTCCAACCGGAGGCCACACGCATCGTCACTTGCGTGTCCATAAGGCTCTCGCCCCCGCCACAATCGCGGTTCTGAGAGGACTTCTTCCCGGCCTTTCCTTCTTCTAAGAGGCCGTTGCGCTTAGCGTATTGCCATTCCGGGTACATACAATCGGGAAACTTGATGGGCAGAAAACCAACAATGAACAGTATCGGGCAAAGAAATACTGGAATAGACGCGCAGATAAACAACCACTTCGGAGGATCATACTGACCAAACCACACGACCACCGGCCCGAGGATCAGCCACATGGAATATGACGGTACGATGACGGAGTCAAAGTTCTTGGGGCGCCGATATCTCCCCGCGCGTTGTGGTAAATCCCAGCCTCCACTGGCGTGGAACATCTTGTAATACCAGTAGGCCATCCCCACGACCCCGAGGAGGAAGAAACCGAGCGGGTATGACGTAAGCTCCGAATTCATAACTCCCTCCCCGGTCTCCCTGCGATGAGAGCGGACAATTTTTCTCCCGGCGTCGCAGCAAGCAGTAACACGCCAGAATATTGCACAGCCAACAATAAAGTCAACGCACCAGAAACACGAAAAGGCGGGTGGTCCCTCCGGTGCGCGCCCGCCAATTCAAGCAAAAACCTCAATCCCTGGGGCCCGAAACAGAACCGGGAGCCGGAGGCTGGGTCCACAGGCCTCGCTGGTCCAGGAAGTCCCGCAGGAAGACGGGACGGTCGGTGATGATGCCGTCGACGCCGACCTCGAGGAGGCGCAGCACGTCGGCCACCGTGTTGATGGTCCACACGTGGACGGCCAGGCCCAGTGTGTGGGCAGTAGCCACGAAGCGCTCGTCAACCACGCGGATGGGGCCCTGGTGCATGGGAACCTGTGC
Organism: Schaalia dentiphila ATCC 17982; assembly: GCF_000154225.1. NCBI lineage: Bacteria > Bacillati > Actinomycetota > Actinomycetes > Actinomycetales > Actinomycetaceae > Schaalia > Schaalia dentiphila. The sequence continues at coordinate 2,160,066 of NZ_DS264586.1, forward strand.
GGCGATGGCGCCCTGGCGCGGGCCGGGCACGTGCCACCAGGCGGGGTTCGTCGCGCTCTTCGCGGCGCCCACGAGGCGCACGACGGCCTCGGTCCCCAGAGATGTGGCGACCGCGCGCGCAGGGTCCGAGGCGGCGATGCCGCGTACGGCGCGCAGGCGCGGCTCGGAGAAGGAGGCAACGAGCACGCGGTCAGCCGCGCCGTGGTCGGCGATGACGTCGAGGAGCGGGCCTTCGACGCCCGGCTCCTTCGCGTCGATGTTGAAGTACATGTCGGGGAATGCCTCAAGGACCTGAGCGAGCAGCGGCATCTGCTCCCCGGAGTCGCGGTGGCGCAGCTTGGACAGCTCGCGCCACGTCATCTGAGCGATCGCGCCACTCCCGTCGAAGCAGCGGTCCACGGTCTCGTCGTGGCAGATAACGACCTTGCCGTCGGCGGTGATGTGAGCGTCGGTCTCCACGTGGCGGATCCCGGCCTCGTAGACGTAGGCGAATGCGCTCATCGTGTTCTCGGGGGCCTCCTCGCTGCCGCCGCGGTGGGCGAAAACGATGGGCCCCTGACGCATGGTGACGGGCATCATGAGCAAGACTCCTGTCCGAGATAAACAGCTTTGTTCTCCTGCATCCACGCCTCCGGATCCACGGGGGTATCCGAGGAGTCGTGGATTTCGAAGTGCAGGTGGGGGCCCGTCGACCATCCGTTGTTGCCGACCGCGCCAATGACCTGCCCGGCGGTGACAGTGTCGCCGACCTTCACCGTAATCTTGTTCATGTACTGGTGCAGGTAGGCGGAGTGGAAGACGGTGCCGTCGGAACGCGTGTGCTTGATCTGCACGTAGGCGCCCGAGCGTGAGTTCTCCGCGACCTCCTCGACGACGCCGGCATACACGGAGGTGATGGGCGTGTCGAGCGGGGCGGCCATGTCGATACCCTCGTGGGCCAGGAGCTGGCCAGACACGGGCGAGATACGCATCGTGAAGGGCGAGGTGATCGTGTAGGTCCCCTCCGGCAACGGCCAGTAGATCGTGTCGGCGACGACGCGCACGTTACGGTTGCCGTCCGCACCGTTGCCCGACGCGCAGCCGGTGATGGACACGGGCGCCTTGGCCTTGGCGCGCGAGTTCGCGGTGAGGGTTCCGTCCAGGGCGGTCGCCTCGGGCAGAGCGGAGGACACGGCCCAGCTGGGGCCACCCACCGAAGCGCCGAAAGCACGCGCGGGCACGGTCAGGGAGGAGTCGGATCCGACGCGTCCCGTCATGGGCACGGCGATGGTGGTCCCCGCCAGCCCCAGCACGAGGAGGGCGCGGAGGACGTAGCCGACCGGGTGAACGTTGCGGCGTCGCTCCCGCGCGGACGAGGCCGGGGCTTCCTCCGCGTCCTCTCGATCCGTCGCGGGATCGGGGGTGGGGGCCGAGGCCTCGTCAGTCATCGGGATCGCAGACGTCGTCGGGTTCTCCTGCTGATCGTCCGCGTCGTGGGGGCGCGCCGCGCGCAGCTGCGACCGCTTCGGCAGCGGGCACTCGGTGTCGCTCACGCTCTCCCCCTTGTCCGTGTTCGTCACGAAGTTATGACCTCGATCTAATGTACCTTGCGGATCGCGGCTCGTCACGGGCGCTGGAGAACGTCTCGGACTTCGCCGACCAGCAGTTCGAGGATGTCTTCGAGGAAGAGGATACCGACGACCGCGCCCGCCTCGCGCACGAGGGCGCAGTGCACGCCGGTGCGCTGCATGTGGCGCAGCGCGTCTTCGACCTGGTCATCGGCGGACACGGACTCGAGGCGGCGGATGCGCCACGGGGTGATCGGCTGCTCACGCTCCTCGCCGGTGGCGTACAGGACATCCTTGAGGTGCACGTAGCCGACAATCGAACCATCGTCGCCGGCGATCGGGAAGCGAGAGTAGCCCGTGTGGGCGACCTGTTCTTCCACGTCGGCCGGGGTGGCCCCCTCGGGCAGGACGACTAGCTTGTCGAGGGGGACCATCGCGGTCCCGGCCGTCTCCTCGGAGAACTCCAGGGTGCCGCTGAGCAGGCCCAGCTCGTCGGTCAGCACGCCCTCCGCCTGCGAGGCGACGACGATCGAGGCGACCTCCTCGATCGTGTAGGAGGCCGAGATTTCCGAGCGCGGCTCGTAACCGGCCCGGCGCACGAACCAGTTCGCGAAGTGGTCCATGGCCTCAATGATCGGGCGCAGGACGTGGCCCAGGCGCACGAGGACGGGGGCCAGGATCAGCAGCATGCGCACGGGGGCGGCGATCGAGATGTTCTTCGGGACCATTTCGCCGAAGACGACGTGGCAGAAGAGAACGATGACGAGGGCGGCGGCGAAGCCGACGACGTGGCTGGTCGCCTCGGGCGCGCCCAGGCGCCCGAGCGGCGACTCGACGAGATGCGCGATCGCGGGCTCCGCGACGACGCCCAGGGTCGTGGACGCGACCGTCACGCCCAGCTGGCAGATCGCCAACATGAGGGACACGTGCTGCAGCGCGTACAGCGCAGCAGCCGCGCCGCGCGCACCCTCGTCGGCGAGAGGCTCGACCTGCGAGCGACGCGTCGAGGTGACCGCGAACTCGCCGGCAACGAAGAAAGCGTTGACGGCCAGCAGGGCCACGGTGATGGCGAGACCAACTCCCACGCTCACAGTGACACCTCCTCATCCTCAGCCTCGGGGGCGGGCGTGATCGCCACCTGGGCGACGCGACGCCCCTGCATCTGGGTGACCTCGATGCCGATGCCGTCCACGTTCACGCGCGATCCAACGACCGGAATCTCGCCCAGCTCGTTCATAACGAGGCCGCCGATCGTGTCGTAGGGGCCGTCCGCGGGCAGGTTGATGTCCGTGCGGCGCGCAAGCTCGTCGGGGCGCAGCGTGCCGGGAACAAGGAAAGTCCCGTCGGGGCGCGGGCGGATGCCGAGGCGACGCTGGTCGTGCTCGTCGGAGACCTCGCCGACGATCTCCTCGACGACGTCCTCGAGGGTGACGATGCCCGACACGCCGCCGTACTCGTCGACGACGACGGCCATCTGCAGGCCCTCGTCACGCAACTGGACCATGAGGGGACCGATCGGCGCGGTCTCGGGAACCGACGGCGCGTCGGTCATGAGAGACGACGAAACCACGGGGACCTCGGCGCGACGATCGGCGGGCACGGCGACCGCGCGGCGCAGCGACACCAGGCCGAGGATGTCGTCGGAGTCGTCGCCAATGACAGGGAATCGGGAGTGTCCGGTTTCGCGGGCCAGGTCGAGCACGTCCTGGGCGCTATCACCCTCGCTGAGGGTGTGCAGGCGGCCGCGGTCGGTCATCACGTCGGCGGCGCTCAGGGTGGACATGCGGATCGTGTTGACGAAGAGGTCGGCCGTGGACATATCGAAGGTGCCTTCTTCGACGGAGTGCTCGACGAGGGCGGCCAGCTCGGAGGCGGAGCGCGCCGAGGAGATCTCCTCCTGGGGCTCGATGCCCATGCGAGCGAGCACCCAATTCGCGGTCCCGCCCAGCACCCAGATGACGGGGCGGGCAATCGCGGTGAAGGCCATCTGGAAGGGGACGACGCGCACGGCGGTCGCCAGGGGGTGTGCCAGGGCGAGGTTCTTGGGGACGAGCTCACCGAAGAGCATCGAGAAAACGTTGACGAACGTGGCGGCCACGAATGCCGCGATGCCGGTCGCAAGCCCCCAGGCGAGGCCGACCGATCCGAGCAGGTCCTCCAGCAGGTCGGCCAGCGCGCTCTGCGTCGTGTAGCCGAGCAGGATCGTGGTGAGCGTGATGCCCACCTGCGCGCCCGACAGCTGGGTCGACAGCGTGCGGGTGGCGCGAAGGACGGAGGCGGCCCCACGATCCCCTTCCTCGGCCTTCTTGTCGAGGACGGCTTGGTCGACCGCAACAAGCGAAAACTCGGCGGAGACAAAGATGAAGGTACCGGCGGTCAGGACAACGCCGAGCAGAAGCATGAGGACGGTGGTCATCGCGTCGCCCCCTCGACGAGGCCGGGGCGGGTCGCGGGTACGCGCGCGGACAGGGGGTGAGAAAGAGCGGCCATAGAGCCGGCAGTGTCGCAGTCCATGATGGTTACAGTCTAGCGGCCCAGCCCGCCTCCCCCAGCGCGCATATCCACACACCGCGGGTCATGTGCCAACAATCATTCTTCAACGGACCAAAGGCCCTTGAAGTACACGCCAAAGGTGTACCAGGTTTCGTGAAGACGATCACGCGGCGGTAGAATTGCGGAGGTATGGCCGCGCGGGATTTGGCCCATGCGCGCGGCGCGACACTTACGGAGGAATACGTGCCCACTCCCACCGCTTCCCAGCCCGATCCGCAGTGGTACATCGCGAAGATGCGAGACCTCTACGAGCGCGATCCACAGCTCCTGGATCCCTCCTGGCGCGCCTATTTCTCCACCGAGTCCGCTCCCCCGCAGCTGCGCGCCAAGCGTCCCGACATCCCCGAGGGAGCTCCCTCAACCCCGGAGCCGGCCCCGACCTCGTCGGTCAATGCCGCAGTCCCCGTTGACCCCGTTGCCCCCGTCTCGGTAACCCCGCCGACCCTCGACATCGAAGACGATGCGCCCGAGGCGGCCGCCACCGAGCACGCACACGTCGTCTCCGTGACGCGTTCCGACCTGCCGCCCGCCCCACCCGCCGCCGTCGCCGAGGCCACCAGCCCCTACACGCGCCAGCAGCACGGACGCGCAGCCTTCACGCTCTTCCAGGACGCCCCCTCGCACGACGAGCTCCACATCCTCAAGTCCGCGGCGCGCGCGACCGCCAAACACATGGAGGCCTCGCTCTCCATCCCCACGGCCACCTCCCAGCGCCAGATCCCGGCCAAGCTCCTCATCGAAAACCGAGCCCTCATCAACGCGCACCTGGCGCGCACCGTCGGCGGCAAGGTCTCCTTCACGCACCTCATCGGCTACGCCCTGGTGGAGGCTCTGTGCGAGATGCCCGACCTGAACGTGCGCTACACGATCGAGGGCGGCAAGCCCGCCGTCGAGCATCTCGCGCACATCGGCTTCGGCCTGGCCATCGACGTGGCCGACGCGCAGGGCAACCACTCCCTGAAGGTCCCCGTCATCCACGACGCCGACACCCTGACCTTCGCCGAGTTCGTCGACGCCTACCAGGACCTCGTTGCGCGTGCCCGCACGGCGACGCTGACGACCACCGACTTCCAGGGTGCCTCCGTCACGCTGACGAACCCGGGCACGCTGGGCACCACCACCTCCGTGCCGCGCCTCATGGTCGGCCAGGGCCTCATCATCGGCGTGGGCGCCACCGACTACCCGGCGGAATTCCGCGGCGTCTCCCCCAAGCGCCTGGCCGCCCTCGGCATCGGCAAGACGATGTTCTTCTCCTCCACCTACGACCACCGCATCATCCAGGGCGCGGCATCGGGTCGCCTCCTGGCCCTCGTGGACGCCAAGCTCTCGGGCCGCGACGGCTTCTACGAGCGCGTCTTCACCTCGATGCACGTCCCCGCGCGCCCCTACGCGTGGGAAGCGGACTACGACTACGATCCGAACCACGAAAAGGGCAAGCCCGCGCGCATCGCGGAACTCATCCACGCCTACCGTTCGCGCGGCCACCTCGCCGCCGACACCGACCCGCTGGCCTACCGCGTGCGTCGCCACCCCGACCTCGATCTGTCATCCTACGGCCTGAGCGTGTGGGACCTGGATCGCCCCTTCCCCACCGGCGGATTCGGCGACTCGGACCAGATGCTGCTGCGCGACATCCTCACGCGCCTGCACGACACCTACACGCGCACGGTTGGCATCGAGTACATGCATATTCAGGATCCTGAGCAGCGCGCATGGGTCCAGAAGCGCATCGAGCGCCCGTACGAGGCCCCCTCCCCCGACGCGCAGCGCCACATCCTGGGCACCCTCATCCGCGCCGAGGCCTTCGAGGAGTTCCTCCAGACGAAGTTCATGGGCCAGAAGCGTTTCTCCCTCGAGGGCGGCGAGTCACTGATCCCGCTGCTCGACCACATCCTCGCCGACTCGGCGCGCACCGGCATCCACGAGGTCGCCATCGGTATGGCGCACCGCGGACGCCTCAACGTCCTGGCCAACATCGCGGGCAAGTCGTATGCGCAGATCTTCGACGAGTTCGAGGGTAACTACATGCCCAACTCCGTCCAGGGATCGGGCGACGTCAAGTACCACCTGGGCACGTGGGGCGTGTACTCCCTCGACGACGGCCTGGCCACGAAGGTCTACATGGCCGCCAACCCCTCGCACCTGGAGGCCGCCGACGGCGTCCTGGAGGGCATTGTTCGTGCCAAGCAGGAGCACCTGGGTGACCCGGACCTGCCGATCATCCCGATCCTTATCCACGGCGACGCGGCCTTCATCGGCCAGGGCGTCGTCCAGGAGACCTTGAACCTCTCCCAGCTGGAGGGCTACAAGACCGGCGGCACGATCCACATCATCGTCAACAACCAGATCGGCTTCACGACGGGCCCGACGCAGGGCCGCTCCACCGGCTACGCAACGGACCTGGCCAAGGGCCTGCAGGTCCCGATCCTGCATGTGAACGCGGACGACCCCGAGGCCGTCATCCGCTGCGCGCACCTGGCCTTCGAGTACCGCAACGCCTTCCACAAGGACGTCATCATCGACATGGTGTGCTACCGACGCCGCGGCCACAACGAGGGCGACGACCCGTCGATGACCCAGCCCGTCATGTACTCCCTCATCGACCGCATCCCCTCCACGCGCGCGGTGTACATCCGCGGCCTCGTGGGTCGCGGCCAGCTCACCGAGGACGAGGCCCGCCAGTCGATCGCCCAGTACGAGGCGGAACTCGGGCGCATCCTCGAGGAGACCCGCGCGGGCGGCGCTTCGTCGGTGTCCGAGATCAACCCGGGCAGCCGCACGCACGACCCTGCCCTCACCGCCGGAGTGGGCGAGGCCGGGGAGTCCCGCGACGAGGAATGGACCATGCCGGAGTCCCAGATGCCCGGCATCGGCATGATGATCGGCTGGACGTCCGCGGCCCCCGCCAAGGCACTGCGCCGCATCGGCCGCGCTCACACGCGCTTCCCGGAGGGCTTCGAGCCTCACCCCAAGCTGCGTCAGCTGTGCGAGCGCCGCCTGGAGATGGCGCTCGGAAACAAGCCCATCGACTGGGGCTTCGCGGAGCTCCTCGCCTTCGGCACGCTCCTCATGGAGGGCACCGGCGTGCGCCTGTCCGGCGAGGACGTGGGCCGCGCGACCTTCGTCCAGCGTCACGCGATCCTGCACGACGCGAACGACGGGCGCGAGTTCACGCCGCTGCGTTTCCTCACCGAGAGTCAGGCGCGATTCGACGTGTGGAACTCCCCGCTGAGCGAGTACGGCGTCCTGGCCTTCGACTACGGCTACTCGCTCGAGAGCCCCGAGACACTCACGATCTGGGAGGCCCAGTTCGGAGACTTTGCCAACGGCGCACAGACGGTCATCGACGAGTTTGTCTGCTCGGCCGAGCAGAAGTGGGGCCAGCGCTGCTCTCTCGTCATGCTCCTCCCCCATGGCTATGAGGGTCAGGGACCCGACCACTCGAGCGCGCGCATCGAGCGCTACCTGCAGCTAGCCGCCCAGGAAAACATGTGGATCGTCCAGCCCTCCACGCCGGCGAACTACTTCCACATGCTGCGCACGCAGGCCTACAAGCGCCCGCGCAAGCCACTCATCGCGTTCACGCCCAAGCAGCTGCTGCGCCTGTCGGCCGCCTCCTCGCACCTCGACGAGTTCACCTCGGGCGCCTTCCAGCCCGTCATCGGCGACTCCTCGATCACCAATCCGTCGTCGGTGACGCGCGTCCTGCTGTGCTCGGGTCGCCTGTACTACGACCTCATGAAGGAGCGCGAGCACCGCGGCGACACGTCGACGGCGATCATCCGCTTGGAGCAGCTCTACCCGCTGCCCGAGGCCGAGGTGGCCGAGACCCTGGCCCAGTACCCGAATGCGTCGGTGACCTGGGTGCAGGACGAGCCGCGCAACCAGGGCGCGTGGCCGCACCTGGCGCTCAACCTGTTCCCATCGCTGGGACGCCCGGTTCGCGTGGTCTCTCGCCCCGAGTCGGCAACGACCGCAGCGGGACGTGCCTCGCTTCACAAGGAGCAAGCAGCTACCCTTATTGCGCAGGCCTTCGAAGGCTAACGAGGGCCGGCGCTCCCACCGGGGGCGCGGGAGGCACCGGAAAGGAACACCATGCGGATCTGCTTCATCGGAGACGAGCTCGTCGCGGGCGTCGGCGACCCCCGAGGCCTGGGCTGGGTCGGTCGCGTCAACGCGCACTCCACCTTCGATCTGCCTGCCACGTTCCTGACCCTAGCCGTACCCTCAGAGACGACGAAGCAGATGGCCGCGCGCTGGGAGGCCGAGGTGCTGCCGCGCCTAGCCGAGGGGGAGCCCCACGGCCTCGTCATCGGTGTGGGCCCTGGCGACGTCGCAGCCGGCATTTCGACGGCCCGCTCCCGCCTGAACCTGGCTAACATCACCGACCGGGCGACCGCGCTGGGCATCCCCAGCTTCGTCGTGGGTCCCCCGCCGCTGGCTGGCGTGGACTCCGGGTCGCTGAAGGCTCTGTCCTCCTCGTGCTCCGAGGTGTGCGCGCGCCGAGGCATTCCCTTCGCCGACTGCTACACGCCGCTGGTCGCGCACGACCAGTGGTTCGAGGACATGGCTGCCTCCCTCGCCCGCGGCGGGGACGGCCAAACCCTGCCCGGCCAGGCCGGCTACGCCCTCATGGCGTGGATCGTCCAGCACCAGGGCTGGTACGAGTGGACGGGAGCGACCCCGGCGGACGTGTAGTATCCCGGCATGCGCAGTAACAATCCGTACGCACCGCCGACCGGGTCGGAACCCGCGCTGCCCGAGGAGAACGTGAAGGCTGCGCACCGGGTGCCTCGAAACGGGCCGGTGCCCGTTGAGCCCTCCGCAGAAGGGTCGGACCCTGCGTTCCCATACGGAGTTCCCACCCCTCGCACCGGGGATGAAAAACCCGTCGAGACTCTGCCCCCGCACATCTCCGAGGCGCATGCGGACAGCGAGCCGACGGCGCCTGCACCCCGCGCCGCCTCCCCCTCAGCCGCTGCACAGCGCGATCGTTCATCGTCGCCGACCGCTGCACGGCCTCACGCGACGTCAACAGGCACAGACCCACAGGACAGTTCCACACCAGAGGACAAGTCCACGAAGGCCTTCACTCTCCCGATACCCACCCACGTGTTCGCGGGTCTAGCGAGCGTAATCGCAGCACTGTTTTTCACCAGCATCGGAATGGCCCAAGCCAACGATTTTGGTACTGCCAAACTTCAATGGCAGTTCGCCGCATGCCTGTTCGGGCTCGCAGCCGCGGGTTTGTGCATTCCCTTCATTCCCGCCACGGTGCGCTACACGCGCATCTTGTTCACAGAAGGCGAGAATGAGTCGGCCGAAACTCGGGCGTCCGGGTATGCCCTCATCTGCCTCGTCGGACTTGCCGCCGCAGTCATCGCAATCAGCAACGCAGTGCCGGCAGCACGCGACCTCATCGAAGGACCCCACGCCACAACAGTCTCCTCGTGCTGGTTGTACCAACGTCCGGTGAAGAGCTCACCAACAAACACCAGCCCGAGCAGCTATAGGAACGAATTCAACATAACACTCAACGACAAGAGCACGCTTGTCCTTGTCATCGTAACAGAAAAACGGGATGAGTTGCAGTCGGCATCGGGCATCTCCGGCACCCTCTACAAAGGATGCGAGTTGCGCCCCTCATCGAAGAAGCTGGTCCTCGACCTGTATCCGCGCACGCAGATCATCGCTGACGCGCGCCTCGTCTAGCGGGTAGCTGTCCATGAACGAATGCCCCTGCCGACTTATCAACACCTATCAGTCAGGCGTCCTCGCGCTCGCACGCACCCAGCTCAGCGGATGCGCCCGAATGCGCCGACCTCGTCAGCAGCCGATTACGTCAGGAAGACCATGAGCAACCAGTATCCTCTCCCACCCTCCAGCGACGGTCCGACGCAGTACGGCGCTCCCTACTACGGCCCGACGCAGTACGGCGCACTCCCTGGCGGCTACGGCACCGATCCCGCCAGCCTGTCCTATCAGCGGGTCTCACCCACGACCGTGGCCAATCACCAGCAGCGCAGACAAAGCCTCAAGTTCGTCATCATCTCGCTGGCCACCATCCTCCTGGGCTGCGCCGTCTATTTCCTCCGCGGCCTCTTCGAGTACGGGACGCCACTCCTCATGTTGAGGCTCGCCGAGAGCGCGGCGGGGCTTGTTTTAGCGTTGTCCTGTTTTCCTTTTGCTTCCATTCTTCGACGCCAAGCACAGCCAGCGTATCCATCGAGCAGCGCCCCTCAGCGGCCGCGCGACATAAGCGGCCCCCTCTACTTCGGCATGGTGGGTCTCCTCATCGCGGGTGTGTCGCTCTACTTTGGTCTGCCCGCCGCGATGGATCTCGCGGACGGCCCTCAGCTGAAGACCGTCACGTCATGCATGTATTTCCAGTACGACGCCCCCCGATCCATGTTTTCTCACTCATCGGTCTACAGGGACAACTTCTCGATCAACTTCGAAGGCGGGCTCACGCATACGACGACGTTCATCTCAGAGAGCATCGACGACATCGAGACGCGTGGGGACCTAGCGACGGAGCTGTACAACGCCTGCGAGCACCGCGAGCGCACTCAAACGATGACGGTGTCCTACTACCCGCGCACGTGGATTCTGACGGGCGTGCAGGTCAGCGGCTCGTGAGGATCCCAGAAACAAAAGCGTGCGTTGACAAGAAGGGGACCTCGTCTCTGACGCTTGAGGTCTCTCGCCATAGCTGGATCATCGGCGACACACGGATTGAGTAGGATGATGCGTGTTCTCACCGACGAGGTGGGTGCACCCGCCCAGCCCGAGCCTCGTCGTCACGAGGCCACACGACACCAGTGAGACACCATGACCGAAAAACTCACCGCCTTCAATCCACACGACGCTCACTATGCAGGTGGGCAGTGACACGGAATAAACAACCCCGGCCATCTCCGTCCCAGTTGAAACGGTTCTTATGAGCAACGAAGCGCCTCTCTCCCCCTATCAGCCCTCTGTCGATGAACCCCATATCTCGCGCACTGCCATCGCGGTAGCGGCGGGGAGCCTCACCGCGATTGTGTGCTGGATGGTCATCCAATTCGCGCGCACATCGCCCATCGCTGTGCCCGTCATTATCCCCATCTGCGCGGCTATTATCCTGAGCGGGATCATTGGATGTGCCATCTATTATTCAATTGATTTCGCTATGCGAGACTCGCATAGACCACATCGGCACCGCAAAGAACGCGACTGAGCACCGCTACCCGCAGTACCACCGTTGAGGCACCCCCATGAGCAAGCGTAAGAACACATCTACCACGCCCCCATCCCCAACAAGTTCGCTGACGAAAGAACAGAAGCGCTATGCGACAGCGTTCTGGATCATCTTCACTCTCATCTTGTATGGTTTGAGCCACTTGGCAAACACCATTTCCCCTCATGGCCCCTCTCGGTTCCGCTGGCTGGTTTTCTCCTACGGCACAGCGTTTCTCTTCATGCTCGCATGCATCGCCGCCATTACCTACTTGTTTCAATGGTTCGATAAGCGCGAGAGAGCTGGCACTGTCATGGGCTTGCACAAACGAGCCACAGCCCTCGTGATACCGGTGCTTATTCTGATTCCAAGCGCCTACAACGCTCTAGGTTACGGGACGCGTGTCGTCTTCGATCTCTTCACCGGTCCGCAGACTGTGACCGTCTCATCGTGCACACACGAAATTGTTTCGCGCCGAGAACCACATGGACGCTACCGAACCATGTCCGTAGCTGACTATCACTTCATCATGACCCTGGCCGACGGAACCACCCGTCAGACAGTCATCGATAGCCGCGTATTTCTCGATGACCGACGCGTCGACGAAGTCCTGTACAGTGCTTGCATCAAGAATCCAGGGACAACTTCGATGACACTCGACGTCTACTACTACTCGTGGATCATTGATCAAGCACGGCTGGATTGACGAGGCTCACCGTCGCTCCGACCGCGAGTGCGCTTCGGTTGCTTCTCGTCCTCGATTAACGAAGCCGTGAAACGCCGCGTGAAACGGTCCGGTCAGGCCTGCGTGAGGATACCCGAGATGAAGCGCGCACTGTGGTCGAGGGCGGCCCCGGCCTCGGGGATAACAGCAGCTGAGAGCACGTAGACGTGGAAACCATCCGGCTCCACCCGAAGTCGCACGTCAACTCCAGCGCGAGCCGCCTTGCGCGCGAACGCGATCGCATCGGGCCCCAGGATGTCGGCGTCGCCCTGGAAGACACGCATCGGCGGCAGTCCGGCCAGATCACCGTACAGGGGGCTAACGCGCCAGTCCGCCGGATCCATCTCACCCGCCCACGCTCGGCCCGCCCACTCCAGCCCAGGCGCGCGCAGGATCTTGTCGCGTCCCTGAACCTCCTCGATCGCGGGGTTCGTCATGGTGACATCCACCCACGGCGCGTACAGAACAAGGCCGTCTACCTGAGGCGCACCCGCGTCGCGACGCTGCATGGCGAGGGACAGGGCAAGGCCGCCACCCGCGGAGTCACCGAAGATGATGACTCGACCAAACTCAGCCTTGGCCTCGTCGATGATGGGCTGAACGAAGTCGAAGGCCTCAGTCGCGGTGTGGTCGGGGGCGAGCGGGTAGTCGGGGATAATGACGGGCAAGCCGGTACGATCAATCAGGCCCTCCACGACGCCCCACTGCCCGTCAACCAGGGGGAACAGGTAAGCGCCACCGTGCATAAACATGAGGGCTCCACCGGCGCGCATGCCCTGCTTCGGCGTCACTCGGGTGACCCCGCCCTGGCGCGTCTCAGTGAAGCGCGCACGCATGCGTTCGGGCATCGGTTCCTGCCGCGGGGCGTGCGCAGCCATATCCCGGGCGGCTTCCTCGGTGTGCAGCGCGGGAGGAGTCAACCCCAAGCGGGCGTGAACGAGACGCATCTGGAGGGACATGGGGCCTCTTTCATATCGATGAATCAGTCTGCGCGCACCGGGACGCGCCCGAGCGCCAACAGGTACCAGGATACGCGAGAGTGGTTCGCTCCTCGCTGCGACGCGAGTGCAACACCACCGCAGGTGGATAAGCTCGGAGTCGACCGCGCCGAAGTCGAAGGCTTCTGCACTTCTCGCGGAAGATCGAGGCGCCCGGTTGCATCAGGATCTGACATGAGCAGATCGGCCAATATCTGGATGCTCGTTCAAGTGTCGCACGCGCGTATTCGGTTCAACGGAAATAGTAGAGTTGGCTTGTGGATAGGAAACGTTGTTCTGGATAGGAACTAGTTATCTGGATAGGTTATTAAGCTATCCAGAACGCAATAACCTATCCAGATTTCCATTTCCTATCCAGATGGTGCGTGAGGCTTCTCCTCGTTGATCTCTACGGGGCGCACCTAACTCCAACAGCGTGCATTCAGATATCAGTCCCCCTCACACACCCCATCGCTAACAGCTCTCCGCACGCGCTTCCGCCACCATCCTGACAGGCGACTCCCGACACCTCACTCCTCGCCGTTATGCACAGGGACAAAAAGAGAGATCCGGTTATCCACAGGCCCTCCTTTTCGACTACCCCCAACTCGAAGCTCTGTTCAAAGCTGGATGCATGAACCAGGTACCTGTTGTCGTCACCGATGTCTTACAGACACCAAAGAGCCAAGCGCATTCGCCCGTCACCGTGCGCATCATGCGCGGCATTGCAGCTGCTCTCCCGCTGCATCCAGACGAGTCAACTCCTTGGGAAATATGGAACGCGGTTGCCCTCGCCCGAATCCATGCAGTGAATGCATCCCTACAACACCAAGCACTGTACGTAGGACGTAGTTGCCTTCTACTCAACGGAATTCAGGGATGGTCCGCTAATCCACAGATAACCATCTACAGGCCAATAAGACGATCCACTTCCCGACTTCCAGCGTGTTCGGTCGGCTCAACGACAGTACCCGAAACAGGTGTCACCTGTTCCAGCATCCCTCCACTCTCTGAGGAACGCAGACGCACTAACGGATTGGAAACGGAACACCCGTACGATGCACTCATCCGTTGCGTTCAGCAAGAGGAGCCGTTGGAGGCTTTCGTCCTCGGATGCATGGCACTGCATCAGTGGAGCAACTTTTCAATGTTTGAGCAGATGGAATCACGTGAACGGGCAGAGGAAATCCGCGTAGCGCTCCTCAAGCGCCTCGAACGCTCCCCCACAAAACGAGGACTCCGCCGAGCATGCGCCATTCTTCGCGCGATTGATCCTGGATGCGAGAATCCTGCTGAAGCAGCCTTGCTTTGGCTTGTGCGCTCGATCAGCCCTTTCCCGTCACTGACTCAAGTGCACATTGAGGTCCGGGGTCGTCACTATTACGCAGATATTGTCATCGCAGATCTACGAATCATCATTGAATTTGACGGCATCGGGAAACTAGGGGACAACCAATCCGATCTTGCGCGCGCAAAACGGGAGTGGATCCGCAGGGATCAGGATCTTCGCGATGCAGGATGGAACGTTATTCGTGTCAGCTGGCCGGACTACAACGACTGGGAGGGTCTACGGTTGAGGCTCATGAGAGCGCTAGGGCGTACGAGTTCATCACTCGATCATCGCCTTCTATGGAGCCCTCCCACCGAGCGCTGCGATGGGCGAAATCGACGTTTCCGGATCGGACGCGCCCCACAACGAGTTCATGTTCTGGATAGGAAACAGTGAACTGGATAGGTTATCGCGTTCTGGATAGCTAAATAACCTATCCAGAACGGCGTTTCCTATCCAGAACGAAAGCCAGTGGATTGGCGCCCCCCATAGACGGGCTCCTCACGCCACCACGAGCGTCCTCAACACCAGCCCAGCACACGAACAACCTATCCCCATGTGCACAGCGCGATCACAATCTGCAGCGAACGGAAGCCCCACACACCGTTTTACTGAGATGCAGGGCCGCAAGCGAAGTAGCGCACACACCAGACACGGCACACCCCACTCATCATCTGCACCCAGCACACGACACGCCACCAAGCGCCGCACACACCAGACACGGCGCAGGCCTGGTCCCGCTCCCGCGCACCCTTGCGTCACGTGCGCCTCGCACGGCCGCATCTGGTCCTCACCAGCCGCGCGTACACAACGCGCACACAAAAACGCGCCCGGACCAACCGGTCCGGGCGCGCAACGCATTCGGCTCAGGCGTTAGGACGCTTGCCGTGGTTCGCGCCGTTCTTACGACGATCGCGACGCTTACGACCCCGCTTCGACATGTCATTCTCCTTGGGTTTGTTGTCTAGACTGAAGCATTTTTGCACACATTGGCCCAAACCACCAAGGCACAGGCCGTTCGCGGCGACGAAGGTCACCGAATAACGGGCGGCAACCCCAGCCTCGTCTGCCCGCGCGCCGCGACGCGATCACGCGTCGTCGCAGCGCTCCTAGCGCCAGGTGACGGACACGCTGGTGATTGATGCGACGACGCGGGCGCGCAGCGCATCGGAGGCCTGCTCGGTCTCGTAGCAGCCGCGCATGAGGGCGCGCACGTGGCGCTCCGCATCCAGGGCGTCGGTGCAGTGCGCGCAGGTGGCGACGTGCTTGATCATGAGGGCACGGGCGCGCGCATCGGGGCCGGGCACGGATCCGGCGTCGATGAGGCCGCTGCGGCGGTCGCATTCCTCGCAGTCGATCAGTTCGTATAGGGCGTCCAGGACATCCTGGCAGGTCACGTGAGTGTTCACTTGGTTCCTCCGATCCCGTATTCCGCGGCGACGTCGGCCAGCGCGGAGCGCAGGTTCTTGCGCGCCCGGTTCAGTCGGCTCATGACGGTCCCCATGGGAACTCCTAGTTCTTCGGCGATTTCCTTGTAGCTCATACCCTCAACGTCAGCCATGAGGACAACCATCCGGTGTTCCTCTGAGAGCGAATCGAGGGCGTCACGCAGCTGAGCGGAGGGCAGCGCCTCGAGCGCCTCGACTTCCGCGGATTTGAGGCCAACCTCTGAGTGGGAGGCGGCGTCGGCCAGCTGCCAATCCTCGACGGTGTCGCTGGAGGCGCGCTTGGGCGAGCGCTGCGCCTTGCGGTAGCTGGTGATGTAGGTATTGGTAAGGATCCGGTAGAGCCAGGCCTTGATATTGGTGCCAGGCTGATACTGGTGGAACTTCTGGTAGGCCTTGAGGTAGGTCTCCTGAACCAGATCCTCCGCGTCGGCGCGGTTGCGGGTCATGCCCAGTGCCGCGCCGAAGAGTTGGTTCATGAGGGGCATCGCTTCGTCCATGAAGCGCGCCTCGAGCTCGGCACCATCCAGAGCGGACGAGGCCGGGGCAAGCTCGGGTGCCTGCGGCGTCGGTGAGGGGGTTGTCGTATCCATCGCCTCTCAGCGTAGTCGCGCGAGCGTGCGGCGCGAATGGGAGTGGTCGGTGGGCAGTCATACTGAGGGCAACGCCTCACCCCCCTCTTTATTCCACAACCCTCACCAAGTGTGGGTTGCGCCACTTTCTCCCCGTTGTTTGGGAACGGGCAGGCCGTTCGGCTTCCCCCAGGGGCAAAGGTGTCGAACAATAGGGGTATGAATCTGCTGCGCGTTGTTGCCCGTCCCCTGCTCGCTGCCCCGTTCATCGCCGACGGGGTTGATGCCCTCATGCATCCGCGTTTCCACGTGGAGCGCGCCGCGGGCGTTCGCCCTCTCATCGATAAGGCGACCGACGCGGTCGGCCTGGATCCGCTGACGGATCAGCAGCTGGCCGTTGCCACCCGCGTGACAGGCGCGGTGATGGTTGTCGCCGGCCTGCGTTTCGCGCTGGGCCGCAAGCCCCGCGTGGCCGCCCTGACCCTGGCTGCCATCGGCGCGCCGATGGCCCTCGTGAACGCTCCCCTGCCGGGCACGACGCGAGGCCTGTCCAAGGAGCAGATCAAGCGCCGCCGCTACCGCACGCTAAATAAGGCGGGCCTGGCTGCCGGCGTCCTCCTCGCGTCGACGGACCGCGTCGGTCAGCCCTCGGCCCTCGTCGCCCACGCGATGCGCCGCGACCAGCGCCGCGCGATCGCTGCGGCCGAGGCCTCCGTCGTGGAGCGTCTGAGCGGCACCGCTTCGTGAGCGCGCCCTGGCCCGCTCCCCTGGCCGCCTCCCCCGTGGATGCCACGGTCGAGGTGCCGGGGTCTAAGTCGATCACGGCGCGTGCCCTGTACCTGGCTGCCGTCGCCGATTCTCCCTCCGTCATTCGGGGTGCCCTGGACGCGCGCGACACGCGACTGTTCGCGGACGCCCTGGAGGTGATGGGCGCACGCGTCAAGGACGAGGGCGCGGGCATCCTGCGCGTCACGCCGATGTCGCTGCCGCCGCGGGGCGGTCGCATCGAGTGCGGCTTGGCCGGCACCGTCATGCGTTTCCTGCCTCCCCTGGCGGCCCTGTCCCCCGAGGAGACGCTCTTCGGCGGGGACGAGCAGGCCTACGCGCGCCCGCTGGGCCCGCTCCTGGACGCCCTGGTGCGCATGGGCGCGACCGTCACGTATCACGGTGAGCGCGGGCACCTGCCCTTCACGGTTCAAGGCCCGATCCACACGCCGCTGGGCGCGCAGGCATGGGTGGACTCTTCGTCCTCTTCGCAGTTCCTCTCCGCCCTGTTGCTCGTCTCTCCCCTGGTCGGCGATCCCCTCTTCGTCTCGGCTCCGGGCGTCATTCCATCAATGCCGCACGTGGAGATGACGCTGGCGTCCCTCGCGGGCGCGGGCGTCGACCTGGAGGTCGTGGACGAGGGGCGCGCGAACCTGTCTACCTGGCACATCTTCCCATCGCGCCCCATCGGCGGCGACATCACCGTCGAGCCGGACCTGTCCAACGCCGGCCCCTTCCTGGCGGCCGCGATGGTGACGGGTGGGCGCGTGCGAATCCCGGCGTGGCCGGGGGCGACAACGCAGGCGGGCGACGCCTGGCGCGCGCTGCTCGGTCACATGGGTGCGACCATCACCCTGGACGAGGAGGGCCTGACCCTGACGGGTCCCGGCGCCGGCAACTACCCGGGCATCAAGGCCACGATGGCCGAGGTCGGGGAACTCACCCCCACCATGGCCGCGATCTGCGCCTACGCCTCGACCCCCTCGCACCTGAGCGGCATCGCGCACCTACGCGGACACGAGACGGACCGCTTGGCGGCCCTGGTCGCCGAGATCAACCGCGCGGGCGGGCAGGCCGAAGAGACCGAGGACGGCCTGATCATCACGCCACGCCCGCTCCACGCCGCACAGATCCGCTCCTATGCGGATCACCGCATGGCGACCTTCGGCGCGATCCTGGGCCTGGTGACGCCCGGCATCACGGTCGACGACATCGCCTGCACGTCCAAGACGCTGCCGACCTTCGAGGCCATGTGGGCCTCGCTCGTGAGCGAAAACGGTGAGGAAAGCACCCAGGCTGTCCCGGCCTCGTCGATCGAGGAGGAGGAGTGATGGCCCGCCGCGACACGGGAACCGACGACCCGCGCGTGCGCGTACGCGCCGGCAAGGGCTCACGCCCCCGCACGAAAGACCGTCCCGACTGGTCCTCCAAGCCGCTGGGCCGCATCATCGGCATCGACCGTGGCCGCTACCAGGTGAGCCTGGAGGAGAACGGCACCCGCGTGGTCGCCGTGCGCGCCCGCGAGCTGGGGCGAGGCTCCGTCATCATGGGCGACCGCGTGCGCCTCACCGGCGACCTGTCGGGGCGCCCCGACACGCTCGCGCGCATCGTCGCCGTCGAAGAACGCTCCTCGGTGCTGCGCCGCTCCCTCGAGGACGCGCCGGATCAGCGCGGCGAGAAGGCGATCGTCGCGAACGCGGACACCATGTGCATCGTCGTGGCGCTGGCGGATCCACCGCCGCGCACCGGCATGATCGACCGCTGCCTGGTTGCGGCCTTCGAGGCGGGCCTCGCCCCTATCCTCGTCCTGACGAAAGCGGACCTGGCCAGTGCGGACGAGCTGATCGCCGCCTACCGGGACTTCGACGTGCGCGTCGTGCTCACGAGCGCCGAGGCCGGGGAGGCCGACCCGGGCGTCGCCGAGCTGCGGGCCCTGTTGGCCGGCCACTGGTCGGTGCTCGTGGGGCATTCGGGGGTCGGTAAGTCCACGCTCATCAACCTCCTGGTGCCGGGCGCGGGCCGGGCGACGGGTCACGTCAACGAGGTGACGGGGCGCGGGCGCCACACATCCACGTCCTCGGAGGCCTTCGAGCTAGGCGAAGGCGGCTGGATCGTCGATACGCCCGGCGTGCGTTCCTTCGGCCTGGGGCACGTGAGCGTCGCCGACGTGCTCGGGGTCTTCCCAGACGTCGCGGAGGCGGCCGCCTGGTGCCTACCGCTGTGTTCGCACGACGCCGAGGAGCCTTCGTGCGCGCTTGACAGTTACGCGCGCGCCACCGGCCCCTTCAGCATCGACGAGGCCGGGGACGGCGATGTGGATCGGGTGTGCTCCGAGCGTGCCTCCCGCGTGGCGTCGGTGCGCAGGCTCCTCGAGGCCGTGGCGACGGCGGAGGCAGCCAGCAAGGCAGCCCGTTAGAGAAAAGTGCGCGCCGAAAGTGCTTGACAGCGCCCCCCTGCGTGGACAATGAGGATATAGTGATGGTCGCTATCTCTGGTTCACAAGGTCGTGATCGCTATGTCCACCATCGAGCAGAACCTCATCGGCAACACCGCAGGGCTTTCGCAGGTCGACAAGGTCCTCCGCTACTTCTTCTTCGCGCTGTTGATCGGCACGGTCGTCTATTCGATTGGCGGCACCTTTGTCGGGAGGGACAACCGCCTACCTGACTACGGGCTCGCCGACGCTGCGTTGCTCCTCGCTGTCTACGCCCCTGGCTATTCGCGTCACATCCTTGGCGCACGCTGGGCGCTTCGGGCCTGCGAGTGGGCGGTGATGGCTTGTTCCCTCGTATGTACCGCCGCTGTCATCGTCGGTGATGTCACGGACCACGGCGTCCGCCCCGATCCCTTCAACATGCCGCAGAACGTTGCCATGGGCGCTGCGCTTGTCGCCTTCTGCTTCTCTATGATTCTCCTCGTCTCCAAGGAGCGGGCGCGCCGACGAGGACTTCTTCCCCCCGCCCGCTAGACACGCAGACAGGCACCCACGGCGAGAGTCCGCGGTGAGGGTGCCCCTCGCCCGCTAGCAGGCGAGGGGTGGCTGCCTCGCGCCGCGTCCCGCTAGAGTGGTGGGCATGCCGAATCCCGAAAACTCCTCCCCGGAGCGCCCCGAAATCGAGCAAATAATCCGCGTTGTCTTCGTTATTGCTTTATTCGCCGTCCTGTTTCTCATGGTGTACTCAATGACCGAACTTGGCCGTTTGAGGACCTCTTCCTTCACATTGGGCATCTGCGCAACCTTCTTTGGCAGGCAGCTGCCGGGATCTGCGCGCCGGATCTTCTGGACAACTCCGGCTTATTTCATCGTCGAGCGTATCGGCCTCGTCTGTGCGGGCCTGTGCGTCGTCACCGCGATGGTGAGCGCGTTCGTGCCCCTCACAGACGACCTGACGGCCTACCGCCACTCAATGATGACGACCTGTGTCCTAGCCATCGTCACCATGGTGATCTTCTTCTACCTGCGCCGCAAGGCCCGCTAACCGCGCCGCGCAGCGCGGCCCCACGTGTCGGGCAAGGGTCAGCGCTGGAAGCGACGCACGAAGTTCTGGAGGACGAGGCGCGAGGGATCCGTATCCACGGTCGCGACCTGGGTACGGATCGCCTCGGCCTTCTCCACCGGGTAGTAGCGGCCCGCGTACTGGTCGATGCGCACGTTGACGCCCTCGAGGTCCATCTCGGGGTGGAACTGGGTCGCCCACGCGGCCTCGCCCACGCGCACCATCTGGATCGGGGTGTCGTCCCCTGCCAGGAGGACCTGCATGCCCGGGGCAAGCTCGCGCACGGCCTCGTGGTGGCCGACGTAGGAGTGGAAGCGGTCGGGCGTGCCCTCCAGGAGCGGGTCCTCGCGGCCCGCGTCGGTCTTCGTCAGCGCGATACCGCTGATTTCCTCGCCGTGGTGGGTGTCGATGACGCCGCCCAGGTGCAGGGTGAGAGTCCCCAGCCCGTAGCACAGGCCCAGGATTGGGAAGGATTCGCCCAGCGCCCGGTCGTAGAAGGACCGCAGCCAGGCCTCGGCGCGCACCTGGCGTTCTTCCTTCAGGTGGTCGTCGGCGTTCGCGTCCCACGGGGACCCGCACACGAAAGCACCCGAGTACTCGGAGAGGTCGAGGTCGGGCAGCTCCCTCTCCATGCGCACCCGGCGGACCTGGTCGGGGGTCAGTCCCGAGAAGCGAGGCAGGTCGGCGGTCTCTGCGGCCAGGACGGGGCCGTCATCGCGCGAGGTCAGCATGAGGAAGGGCTTGGTCATGCCCCCATGCTATCGACTACCTGCGCGCATGCAGAAGGTGTCCGCCTTCCAAGCGTGTGTGACGGACGCAGATGTGGGCGCCCTCTGCCACACTGGAGACATGTTGATTCTGCACACCTCCGACTGGCACCTGGGGCGCACGCTGCACGGCGCGTCCCTGGGCGACAGCGCGGATGCGTTCATCGAGTGGTTGGTGGCCCTGGTGCGTGAGCGCGGCGTGGATGCCGTGCTCATTTCGGGCGACGTGTTCGACCGCGCGGTCCCGCCCGTGGATGCGCTCGCGCGGATGCGCCGCGCCCTGCGCGAGCTGACGGAGATCACGACGGTCATCCTGACGTCGGGAAACCACGATGGGGCCGCGCGCCTGGGGCTGTTCGCCGACATGCTCACCCCCTCGCTGCACGTGGTGACGGACCCGGAGGCGATCGGTACGCCGGTCGAGGCCGGGGGTGCTCTCGTGTACCCGATGCCCTACCTGGAGCCCGACCTCGTACGCCAGAGTCTGTCGGACCTGCCTGCGCGGGGCGAGGCCGACCTGCCCACTCCCCTACCTCGCTCCCACCAGGCGGTTCTGGGGGCGGCGTTGCGCCGGGTACGCGCGGACCTTGAGGCTTGGCGCGACGCGGGCGACGAGCGCCCGGCCATCGCGATGCCGCATGCCTTCGTGACGGGCGCCCAGGCCTCGGACTCGGAGCGCGACATCCAGGTGGGCGGCGTCTCCTCCGTATCGGCGGACCTGTTCGACACGCTCGGGGGTGAGGAGCCCCTGACCCACGGCCTGGACTACGTGGCGGCCGGGCACCTGCACCGCCCGCAGGACATCTCGGGTGCATCCGTCCCGATCCGCTACGCGGGCTCCCCCATCGCGTATTCATTCTCCGAGGCCGGGGCCACCAAGTCGATCACCCTCGTGACCACGGATGCCACCTCGGTGACCGACATCGAGGTGGTGCCCATCCCCACGCTGCGGGGCATCGCGGTACTCGAGGGAACCATGGATGAGCTGCTCGCGGATCCCGACGAGGCCACCACGGCCTCGTACGTGTCGATCACGGTCACGGACGACGCGCGCCCCGAGCGCATGGTGCCTCGCATCCGGGAGGTCTACCCGCATGCCCTGGTCGTCGTGCACCGTCCCTCCCAGGCCCCCGCGCTCGCTCCCGCGATGACCGTGCGCGCGTCCCGCGATCCGCGCGAGGTCACGGAGGAGTTTTACGAGGCCGTGGGCGGGCGGGCGCTAAGCGCTCAAGAGCGCGAGCTGGCCCTGGACGTGTGGGCGCAGCTTCGAGGAAAGGACAGGCAGTGAAGATTCGGTGGCTACGTATTGTGGGCATCGGCCCCTTCGCGGGCAAGCATACGGTCGACTTTTCGGCCTTCGAGGACTCGGGGCTGTTCCTGCTGGACGGCCCCACGGGCGCGGGCAAGTCCACGCTCATCGACGCGATCACCTTCGCCCTGTACGGCGACGTGGCGCGCACGAAGGACGCGTCGAAGGACCGCCTGCGGTCCAACCACATCTCGGATTCGGATCCGTCGGAGGCGGACCTGGTGTTCGAGGTGGGGACGGGCATCTACCGGGTGACCCGCACCCCCGCGTACACCCCGGCGGGCAAGAAGTCGCAGCGCAATTCGAAGTCGACGCTGATGCGGGTCGTCGAGGATCCGGACGCGCCGGACGGGTGGCGTACGGTGGAGCCGATCGCGTCGGGTCCCCGCGACGTGGGCTCCGAAATTCCGGCAATCGTGGGCCTGGATAAGGACCAGTTCCTGCAGACGATCGTGCTCCCGCAGGGCAAGTTCTCCCAGTTCCTCAACGCCACGTCGGATGCTCGCGAGCAGATCCTGCGCGACATTTTCGACACGCAGATCTACGTGGACTTCACGAAGGCCCTCGTCGATGCGGCCGCCTCGTCGAAGCGTGGCATCGAAGAGCGGCGCGTGGCTGCCATCGGTGCTTTCGAGCGCGTGCGCTCACTGGACGCAGCCTTTGCCGAGAACGGCACTGAGGACGGGTCTGCCGCCGACGGCCGGGCGGCCGACGCCAAGGAGGCCGATCAGCTGGATGCGGGCGCGGAGGATTCCAGCGCCGTAACGCGCTGGGCCGAGGACGCATGCGAGCGCGCACGCGAGGCGCACGCACAGACCCTGCACCTTGCCGAGGTGGCCACGGCAACCGCGCGCGAGGCTTCCCGCGCCCTGTCCGAGGGGCGTGCCCTGGCTGAGGCCCAGGCGGAGCACGCACGCCTCAGCGCGACGCTCGCCGAGCTCACCTCATCGGAGGGAGCAATCGCATCCGATCGTGAGCGCGCGGGTCAGGCCCGCCGAGCGCTGGCCGTGGCTCCCCTCGACGCGGCCGAGGCCTCGGCACGGGCTCGTCTGGAGGCTGCGGGAGACCAGGTCGCGGCCCTGTCCCCTGCTCTCGGAGACGAAGATTCCATCGATTCCACATCCTTGACACCCGAGGCCGTGGCCACTCTCGGCAAGCGGGCGCAGGACCTGCGCGACGAGGCGACGCGCACGCGCGGTTCTCTCGAGGAGGCCCTGGCCGTCGAAGGCTCGCTGCCCGAAGTGCGCACCCACATCGACTCGCTGCGCTCCCAGCATGAGCAGGCATTGGCGCGCATCGCGTCGATCGAGGCCGAGCGCGAGACGTTGCCCCTGCGCATCGAGCAGGCCTCCGAGGCCCTGCGCCTCATGCGAGCGGATGCCGACACGCTGCCCGAGGCCGCGTCCGCGCTGCGCGCCCTCAATGAGCGCCTGGATGCCTCCATGCAGGCGGACCTGCTGCGCTCGGCTCTCCTCGGAGCATCGGACGAGCTGCGCGAGGCCACGGTCGCCGCGAAGCTTGCGAATGCCGCGGCGGCGGACGGCCACGACCTGTGGATCGCGCAGAGCGCATCGGCGCTCGCACTCGAACTCGAGGAGGACATACCCTGTCCCGTGTGTGGCTCCACCGCTCACCCCAATCCCGCACCGGCCGCGGACGGGGAGATCACGCGCGAGCAGGTCGCGGAGCTCGACCAGGCGCGAGACCGTGCGGAGGCCGCGCTGCGGGATGCGCAGGCTGGCCACCAGGATCTTGTGCGTCGTATCGCCCAGCTCAACGAGGTGGCCGGCGCCCCCACGCCAACGCTCGAAACCGAGCGGGATGGAGCCGCCGAGCTCGTTGCGAAGCTCGAGGCTCTCAGCCCGCAGATCACAGAGATCGAGGCGGCCCTCGCGCAGGAGCGGGCCCGCCTCGACGGCCTCACGGACTCCCTCGCGAGCGCCCGAGAGACCGCCGCTTCCCTCGCGTCCACCCTCCAGGAGCGCAAATCTGCTCTGGCTGCGGCTGAGGCCCGCGTGGAGACTGAGCGCGCCGACTACACCTCCCTTGATGCGCGCGCTACAGCCCTGGATGAGCGCGCACGCCGAGCGGCGGCCCTGGCCGGGGCCTGCGCCGATTGGGACAACGCCCGCGCCGCGCTCGCGCAGGCGCAGCGATCCCTTGCGGATGCACTTGAGGAACAGGGCCTCGAGGCGGACTCGTGGCGCACGCTCCTGCTTCCACTCCCCCAGGTTGAGGCTCTCGAGGCGCGCGTGGCCGCGCACGAGAAGGCACTCTTCGCGGCACACGAAGCGCTTGCTTCGGAGCGCCTGACCCGCGCGGCATCGGCGCCCGCGCCGGACCTTGAAGCCCTCACCGAGACCGCCCGCAAGGCCGAGGAGGACGCCGCTATGGCGGCCCGAGCTTCGGGTATTCTCGAGCAGCACTGCGCTCAGCTGGACGCCGCCCGCGCCTCCCTTGAGCATGCGTTGGAGGCGCTCGGGCGTGCCCGGGAGCAGGCCGGGCCCATCCACCGCCTGGCAGACATTGCCGCGGCATCCGGCCCGGAGAACCTGGCCTCCACTCCCCTGTCGGCGTGGGTGCTCATCGCGCGACTAGAGGAGGTCCTGGCGGCCGCGAACCCACGCCTCGCGGCAATCTCATCGGGACGCTACGAGCTCGTGTCCGTCCCCGACGACGGCACCGCCTCGCGCAAGTCCGGCCTGGGCCTGGCAATCGTCGATCACGATACGGACGCGCTACGCAGCCCGCGCACGCTGTCGGGCGGGGAAACGTTCTACACGTCCCTCGCGCTGGCGCTCGGCCTCGCGGACGTCGTCTCAGCCGAGGCCGGAGGCGTCGAGCTGCGCACGATGTTCATCGACGAGGGCTTCGGATCGCTCGACTCGCACACGCTGAGCCTGGTCATGGCGCAGCTCCAGGCGCTGCGCTGCGCGGGACGCACGGTCGGCGTCATCTCGCACGTCGAGGAGATGGCGACCCAGATCGCGGATCAGATCCAGGTGCGACCTCTGCCGGAGGGCGGATCGACCCTCAGCGTGCGCGCGTAGGTGTCAGCCCTGGTGCAGGGCCAGGACGGCGGGGCGCTCGGAGCGGTCGAACCACGCCAGGGAGGACTCCCACAGGGCGGCCACGGCCTCGTCGGCGCTCTCCTGCGTATCGGCGCTCAGGACGGCCTGCACTGCGGGTGAGGCGTCGGGCAGGTCCGCGAGGATAGCGGCCACGTCCGACCAGGTGTATTCGAAGGCCGGGGCCGCGAAGATGTGGGGTTCGATCTGCTCGCCGGGGGTCAGCGTCGTCGAGGTGGGGGTGTCGACGGCCAGGACGACGCGAGCGACGCCCGCTCCCTCCGTCTCGCGCGCCAGTTCGAGGGAGGACAGCGCCGCCTCGGTGATGGCGTCGTCCTCGAGGACCTCGATATCCTCGCCACTCATGCCGGCCTCGGGCACACACAGGACGCCGCTGCGCACGGGCGGCAGCGGGACGCACAGGTCGGACAGGACGGCGGGAACATAGACGCGCATGGTCACAGTGTAGGCACCCACTGCTCGACAATCGCCTGCAACGCGTCGGATGCGTCGCAACGCGCACCGTTTTCTCCCAGAGCCTTGCCTCGCAGGGAAGCCCGCCCAACACCCTCATCCTCGGGAACGACGTGGAAAATGCAGTCGGGCATGAAAGCGCCGATCGCCGCCTGCAGGGAGGGCACCGGGTGCGGGCCGATAGCCGCGGTGCTCACGCGGTTGACGATCACCTCGACCGGAATGGCGCGCTCTTGCTCCTCCCACCACCGCGCCAGGAACGAGAGCCGGTTGATGCCGACGATATCACCGCGCGCGACGATGACGAGCCGATCGGCGCGCTCAAGCACCCCGAGCGCGGCATCGTCACGGCTGGCCCCGCGCGAGGCCTTTTCCAGCGAGGTCGACGCAATATCAACGACCGAGTAACGGGCGCTCAGGCGCAGTGCCCCGACGATGGATTCGATACCGGGTTTGCTCACTTCTCGCCAGCGGTGTGGCGTCACGAGGCCCGTGATGACGTGCAGGTTCTCGGAGCGCATGACGGCTGCCCCGAGCGTGTCCGCGGGCGTGATGGGGCCGCGCGAAGCCGTACGCGCGAGGGTTGACAGACCCGACGCATGGACGGGAAGGCCCAGCAGGTGCGCAATCGTCGGGTTGGCGGTGTCCGCATCGACGAGGAGGGTGGGTCCGTGGGCGGACAGCGCGGTCGCGATGCCGACAGCGAGGGTCGTACGCCCGGGCGCACCGGATGTCCCCCAGACGGCCAGCACGCTGCCCGGAGCGGAGGGCGGAGGAGGCGGCGGTGGCGCGGACGAGGCCGTGGCAGGGGTCGAGGGGCGCGTGCGCGTCGCCGCGATGAGAGAGTTGACGACCTGGTCGGGGCTGCCGGGCGCGGCGACCGAGGCGACCCCCAGAGCGATGAGGCGGGAGCGCTCGTGATGGGGCGCAAGGGCAACGACGACCATGCCGCAAGCGCGGAGCGATTCAACGGTCTCGATCGTCAGGTCGGGGTCGGATCCGTCGATGACCGCGAGGTCGGCGAGGCCGGCGCGGGCCGCGGCGACGACCTCAGCCAGGTCAGCGCAGCGCCGGACGATGGCAAGGACATCCGATCGGCCCTGAATCGCCTGGATGAGGGGTGCCTCGTAGCGCTGATCGGCGAGGATGACGACCCCGTGGACGGAGCTCACGGCGCCCCCACGGGGACTGCGGCCAGCTCGTCGGTCGAGGACTGCGCGGCGAGGAGGACCGGCATGGACTGGGCGTTCGCGAGGATCTCGATCCGCTGGCCACGGTGCGACTGGGACGAGGCCTCGATCCGACGCACGAAGGTGAAGGTCCCCTCGATCTCGCGCGCCTGATTGCCAGCCTGTCCCTGCCTGCGCGCGGGGATCGTCCACAGCCGGATCCGCGTTCCATCAGCGACCCCGTCGGGCAGCCCGGCACTGACCGTGACGGCCACGCGCAGCATGTCTGTCTGCACTGTTCCACTGTCCCCCTGTGACAGATCCGTGCGCATGACGATCTGGCCGGGGGTGATCTGCCGAGTCGCGACGGACCCCATGGGGGCCTCGGACGTGGGAACGTAGACGTCCGAGTCGACGCTGAGGACAACCTCTCGGACATTGTCCGCAGTGAGGGTTTCCCCCGGGGCGATGGTCGTCGTCGCGGTGTAGACGCGGCTTCCTCCCCGTAGGAGGCCGCTGAGTGCACTGAAGGCGATCACGGACGCGATGATGAGGACCAAGCCGATAACGAATCGACGGTCCATCTTGCCGGGGGCGCGCGTCGGGATCGACACTGAAGCTGAGACGCGTTTCACTCCTCTATGATGCACGCTCAACCGAAAAAGCGGTAGGTTGCCGACTATTCATCAGAACCAACCGATGCGATCGGTGAAATGACGCGTAAAAAATTGCCGACTCAAACCAATCAAACGAAGCAACCCCAACTGATAGCATGTTGCCATGGCAACACGATTCCTCACCCTCGCTGACGTCGCCGAGACCCTGAATCTCACGATGTCAGCCACCCGCGCCCTCGTTTCCTCCGGCGAGCTCCCGGCCATTCAGGTCGGCGGCAAGCACGTGTGGAGGATCGAAGAATCGGTCCTGGAGCAGTTCATCCAGGATCAATACGCCGCGACGCGCGAGCGTCAGAAGGCGGAAAACGCTCACTAGTCGTCCGACCATCGCTGGCCGAGCACGCGGAGTCGACGAAGCCCCGCAAGTGCCAGAGACACGGTCATGCCACCTACTTCATCCCGGCCGTCATAGGCGAAGGCCTCTCCATCCAGGGCGACATCGACGTGGTCCGCATAGACCGCGTCGATGACCCCCCGATGGTCACCCCCGTCGGATTCGATGACGACTCCGACACCGCGTGCACCTAGTTCGCGCAGGACATGGCCGACACCGACGCCCCCTCGCATGGAGGACTCGCGCGCAACACTGCGCCCGAGGGGCCAGGCCGCGACGATCGCGGAGAGCATGATCAGGCTATCGTCGCGACTTCCGCGCAGGAGCACCCACGAGCGGGTCGAATCGAGCACCGCCCCAGTGATCGTCAAACCCCCTCGCAGCGCCAGTGTAATATCACCGTCTGCACCGGCCAGGCGGGCAGACAGACTGACCGAGGCGCGTTCAGCATCGGTGAGTTCGTCGATGAGCGCATCGAGATCGCGACCGCGCTCATCATCAAATTGTGCTTCTAGCTCGGCAATGAACGCTGACATATCCATGCCCCTACGATGCCACATTCATGCGCCACACATCACATTTAGATAACATAAACTAACATCTATTGACATGGTGCACTATAAAGCGGATAGTTAACGCATCGAATCCGTCCACTCAATGAAGAGTTCACCATGACTGATGATTCACTGACCGTCGCCGGCCAATCACACCTCACCGACGCATTTCTCTGGCTCGTTGGTGCCCCGCTGTGCCTCCTCGACGCACTCTATCTCTCCCGCCTCGCTCCACCCCTGAGCGCGGAGCGTCCCGAGACGCTCATCCTCTGGGTTCTCGGCATTGCTGCCCTCGCGCTCCTGGCGTGGAGTCTCCTATGCTCAGCATGCGCTCACCTCGCGCTCCTGCGCGTTGCTCCACCAGCGGCGCGCACAGCTGCACGTTTCTTCGTCTGCCGTTGCGGCACCCGTCTCTCGCGGTCGCTTCTGGCTCGCGCCGGAGCCAGCGCATTGATTGGCTCCACACTCGTCACCGGTGCACCCGCCGCGGCTTCCCTGGCAGCACCGCAGGAACAGACCTCCCCCGCCGTCTCACTGACGTGGGCGGATACCCCCGGAGCCCCTTCCCCCGACCAGGAGGCGACACAGACTGCTCCGGCCACATTGCCCGTGCCCGCGCAGGATGCACCGGACGCGGATACGCCCGATCACCCTACCTCAATCACGGTCGCGCCGGGCGATTCACTCTGGTCGATCGCCGCCTCCCTGCGCCCCGACGCCGATGATGCGCACATCGACGCCACGTGGCGGGCAATCCACGCGGCCAACGCCGAATCGGTCCACGACCCATCTCTCATCTACCCCGGACAGACACTCGCCATCCCCCAGGACCTGCCATGAGCACCCAAATCGCGCCCCGGCCTCGCGCCTCCGAGGCCCCCAGACGACGGACCAGCACGAGGCCCACCCCCACCCGTCCGATCCAGCCCACCCCGTTCCGGTGGAGTCAGGATCCTGAGTTGGTCTACAGGGCGGCAACATCGCCGACACCAACCCACTACGTCACCCTCCCACGGCAGAATCTCCCGGATCCCGGACCGTGGGCGGCAAATCTCGCACGCGCCATCGTCGAGGTCGTCACGGGCGTTCGTCAGGCACCCCAGCTGCGCCGTTGGATGTTGCCCGATCTCTACGGGGCTCTCGTGTGCGTCCACATGTCCCCATGCGCACGGGGAACGAGGCCCGTCGACGTACGCACGTGCCCCGTCGACGAGCGCACAACAGAGGCCGCCGTCATCGTCTCCACGGTCTCGCGTACCTTCGCCCTCGCCCTGCGGCTTGAGGAGTACCACGGGCGATGGATCACGACGGCCCTCGAACTCGCCTGACGGACCGGCCGCGCGGCTCGACGGATACACAAACGGGTGAGGGGGCTCCCGCAGGAACCCCCTCACCCGTGACGTGTACCGATCAGCGGCGGCGACGCTTCTTAGCGGCAGCGCGACGCTCCGCGCGGTTACCGCTCGACGAGGACGCGGCCGACTCGGTGCCCTCAGCGGAGCTGTAGCTCACGCGGCTCGGCGCCTTCGCGCGACCCACGTTGCCCATCACCGAACGGGCGTGAGCAACGGCCGTGCGCGCGGCCGCGGAGGCCGCAGACTCGGCGGCGGCAACGTCCTCGACGCTGGGCTCAGAAGAGGACGACGAGGCATCCTCCTGCGCGGGAGCGACGCTGGCGGCGGCGATCGAACCACCGGCCTCCTCCTCGGCGGTGGCCAGGGCGCGCTCGAACTGCTTGGCGTAGGAGAACACCTGCTGGACTGACTCCTCGCGGATGCGCTCGACCATCGCCTGGAACATCTGGGCCCCCTCGTCCTTGTACTCGACGAGCGGGTCACGCTGCCCCATCGCGCGCAGGCCGATGCCTTCCTTCAGGTAGTCCATCTCGTAGAGGTGCTCGCGCCACAGGCGGTCCACCACGGAGATGACAACGCGACGCTCGAGGGTACGAATGGGCTCATCGCCCAGCTGCGCCTGCGCCAGCGGGTTGGCGTTCAGGCGGTCCTCGGTGTCCGCGTAGACGGCGTGGATGTCGCCGACCAGCTCGGTCACCAGATCGTCGCGCACGAGGGACGCAGCACCACCGTGCTCCTCCTCGACCTCTTCGATCGTGACCGACGGCGGGTAGTAGGCGCGCAGGTGCTCCCACAGGGTGGGCAGATCCCACTCGTCCACGGGCTTGTCGGCGATCGCTTCGTCGACAAGGCCGGTCACGAGGGACTCCATGAACGCGCGCATCTGCGGGCCCATGTCCTCGCCCTCGAGTACCTTGCGGCGTTCGGCGTAGATCGTCTCACGCTGACCCGTCATGACGTCGTCGTACTTCAGGACGTTCTTACGGATCTCGAAGTTGCGGGCTTCCACCTGGCGCTGGGCCGACGCGATCGAACGCGACACCATGCGGTTCTCCAGCGGCATGTCCTCCGGGTAGGCACCCGAGGCCATGATGCGCTGCGCCATGCCCGAGTTGAATAGGCGCATCAGATCGTCTTCCATCGACAGGTAGAATCGGGACTCGCCCGGGTCACCCTGACGGCCGGAGCGTCCGCGCAGCTGGTTGTCGATACGACGCGACTCGTGGCGCTCCGAACCGAGCACGTACAGGCCGCCCAGCTCGCGCACCTCCTCGCGCTCGGCCTCGACGGCCTCTTCCGCGGCCGCGAGAGCCTTGGGCCACGCCTCGCGGTACTCCTCCGGGTTCTCCTTCGGGTCGAGGCCCTCGGCAGCCAGGTTCGCCTGGGCGAGGAACTCCGAGTTACCACCCAGCATGATGTCGGTACCACGGCCGGCCATGTTCGTGGCCACCGTGACCGCGCCCTTGCGGCCGGCCATCGCGACGATGGCGGCTTCGCGGGCGTGTTGCTTGGCGTTGAGCACCTGGTGCGGAATGTGCTTCTTCTTGAGCATCTGGGAAAGCAGCTCGGACTTTTCCACCGAAGCGGTACCGATGAGGACCGGCTGGCCGGCCTCGTGACGCGCCACGACGTCCTCGATGATCGCGTTCAGTTTGCCCTTCTCCGTCGGATAGACGAGGTCGGACTGATCCTTGCGGATCATCGGCTTGTTTGTGGGGATCGGGATGACGTCGATCTTGTAGGTCGAGTGGAACTCCGCGGCCTCGGTCTCAGCCGTACCGGTCATGCCGGAACGCGAGCCCTCGGGGTACAGACGGAAGTAGTTCTGCAGCGTGATCGTAGCGAGCGTCTGGTTCTCGGCCTTGATCTCCACGCCTTCCTTGGCCTCGATCGCCTGGTGCATGCCGTCGTTGTAGCGGCGGCCCGGCAGGACACGGCCCGTGTGCTCGTCAACGATGAGAACCTCGCCGCCGTCCACGATGTAGTCGCGGTCCTTAAAGAACAGCTCCTTGGCGCGGATCGCGTTGTTGAGGAAGCCGATCAGAGGGGTGTTCGCCGCCTCGTAGAGGTTCTCAACGCCCAGCTGGTCCTCGACCTTGTCGATGCCCGGCTCCAGGATGCCGACGGTCTTCTTCTTTTCGTCGACCTCGTAGTCCTCGTCGCGCTTCAGCAGGCGCGCGATGCGGGCGAACTCCACGTACCAGCGGTTCAGGTCACCGTCAGCGGGACCCGAAATGATGAGGGGGGTACGGGCCTCATCGATGAGGATCGAGTCAACCTCGTCGACGATGACGAAGGCATGGCCACGCTGGACCAAATCCTCGGGCACCTGCGCCATGTTGTCGCGCAGGTAGTCGAAGCCAAACTCGTTGTTCGTACCGTAGGTGATGTCGCAGGCGTACATCTCGCGGCGCTCAGCAGGCGTCTGCCCCACGAGGATACAACCGCAAGTCAGGCCCAGGAAGTTGTAGACGCGGCTCATGATGTCCGACTGGTACTTCGCCAGGTAGTCGTTGACCGTCACAACGTGCACACCCTTGCCGGTCAGCGCGCGCAGGTACGAGGGCATCGTGGCGACCAGGGTCTTGCCTTCACCGGTCTTCATTTCGGCGATCTTGCCCTGGTGCAGGGCAATGCCACCCATGACCTGCACGTGGAAGGGACGCATGCGCAGGATTCGCCACGAGGCCTCACGGACCGTCGCAAACGCCTCGACCAGGATGTCGTCCAGGGTCTCGCCATCCTCAAGGCGATCCTTGAACTCCTGAGTCTTAGCCTGCAGCTCCTCGTCCGTCAGAGCCTCAAAATCCTCCTGCAAGGCATCAACCTGCGACGCAAGCCGATCCAGCTTGCGCAGCATACGCCCTTCGCCAGCGCGAAGGATCTTGTCAATAATCGACACGAATAGCTCCTGACGTTAATCGCCCGCCCCCTTGTAGAGCAGACAGTCAAATCCACCCATTAGTTTACGAACTAACTGCCCAAAGTGGAAACGCCCGCGCGAACTATGGACGTATTTAACGCTCACAGCGCACACGGGAGCGCCCCGGGCATGGTGCCCGGGGCGCCGCGGTCCTTTAACCGTCAGATTGTCGTGTTCAAGCGAAGCACGCCATACGTCCACCCGTGGCGGTGGTAGACGACGCACGGCTGGTTCGTGTCCTTGTCGACGAAGAGGAAGAAGGGGTGGCCAACCATCATCATCTGATCCAGGGCCTCATCCACGCTCATCGGCGGGGCCTCGTGCACCTTCTGACGGACAATGATCGGGGTATCACCCCACTGTTCCTCACGGGCCTCTCCGACCTTCAGGTCCTCAGCGCTGCGCAGCGGCTTGGGAGCCTCGGGTTCGAATGTGGCTGTCTCTTCGACGACGGGAGCTTCGAGGATTTCGGCTTCGGCCAGGTCGCGCGGGTACCGACGACGGTGGTCCTTCACGCGATCACGCAGACGGCGCAGGCGCTCGTAGAGCTTGCCGGCGGCGATATCGACGGCCGCGTAGCGATCAGCGGACTGAGCCTCAGCGCGAATGATCGGGCCCTTACCGTAAACGGTCAGTTCGATGCGCTCGGCAGTGTCGGCCTGGCGGGGGTTACGTTCGTGAGTCAGCTCCACATCGACGCGCTGAGCGCGGGGGTAGAACTGAGTGATCTTCGAAACCTTCTCCTCCACGTATTCCCGGAAATTCGGGTGAATCTCGGCATTACGTGCGACGACGGTGATGTCCATGTGTTTCCTCCATGGTGTGCGGCGGGCATCGTTGCCCGCAGGTGGGGATTGTTCGGTGCTCACTGCCCGAACCGTGGTCTGAGCTATCACCTCCCGCACTGACGTGAGGAGCGTCCCTGCTGCTCACGCTATCGAAAGTCAGTACGCACATCATACCCCAGCCGGTGACCTGCGTCATGAGATAAGCCCGGGTCGACACAGAGTCACAACCGCGTCGAGACGGCCCAACACACGCTCCATTTCCCGAACCGTCGCGCCCGTCGTCACCACGTCATCCACCGCAACAACACGCACGCCAGGCCTCGGGACCGCGAGCGCACGCATCGACCCCATGCGCCCCATCGTACGCTGTGCCCCGGCCTTGCCCGACTGGGAGGTCGCGCCCACGCGCAGCCGCACAGCGTCCACCACCCGAACGCGCACGCGCACGCCAGGAGGCGCGCCTGCCGCCAGAGCTCGGGCAACAGCGCGCGCCAACGGCAGCGCCACCTGCCTACCCCGCAGGCGCCTCTTCCACGAAGAGGGCGCGGGCACCACCCACACATCCACCGCTCCCCCGGTGAACGAAGCCCTCCCCTCCAACGCGCCCACAGCGGCGGCGGGCGACCCAGCCACGCCCAGCACCCCACCCAGCGCGGTGCCGAGGCAGGCCCCGGCCTCGTCGAGAAAATCGGTGACGTCCGTACGCGCGGAGTGCTTGGCGGCAAGGACGATGCGTCGCAGCGGCCCGTCGTAGTCCCCTATGGCCACCAGGGGAAGGGGGCCTCGCACGCCCTCAAGGGAGGCCACGTGCGCGGGGCAGCCAGCCAGGGAGCGGCATGACGGGCACAGGACCTCGTCCCAGGCGCGACACCCGGCGCATTGCACGGGAAGGAGCGCGCCGACCAGCCCCCGCATCAGGCCCCGGACTCCGCTCCCGCCCACCACGGTTCCTACCCCGCGTATCGGGCGGAGGTGAGCGACTCGGGGGCGTTTTGCCACAGCGCGCCCGAGCGGATGAGCACCTGCGCCTTGCCGGCGGCATCGGTACCCGAGATGACCACCACGGAGGAGGACCCACCGGCGCTCATCGATGTCACGCGAATCGGGAGGGACACGTTCGAGGGCAGACCGCCGAGGGGCAGCGTGACCAGCTGGTCGTCCTCACCGGTCGTGCGCACAACGAGCACGAAGCCCGTCGATGTCGTCCATGATGCGTCGACAACCTGGCCGTGTTCAAGGGGGATCTGTTCGAGGGAGCGGATCGCCAGCGGGCGCCCGGAGGCATCGCGTTCGACGACACCGACCCACGCGCTCGCCTCGCTTCCGCGCAGGACGAGGGCGCGCGTGCCGTCGGGAGAGATGCGCACCGCGTGGATCTCCCCGGCGCTCTCGGACTCCACGCTCACGCTGAACGCGCCATCGACTCCCCCGCCGACGCTCACCGACGAGGCCGTGGCAGGACCCCACACCCATCCGAAGCGGTCCACCGACGGGCCGAGAGGCGCCTGTCCAGGCAGGAATGCGACCGATGTTCCGCCGCGATGCGCGTACACACCGTCGGTACCGCTCCAGGCAACCAGCGAGGGGTCAACGGGCGAGACTGTCGGGTTGGAGGCATCGGTGGTGCTGGTCAGGCTCGTCAGCCCCGACGATGACACGATCCCCACCCCGTCGGGGCCCGCCCCCACGAGAGTATCGAGAGAGTATGTCGGGGGCACCGGGATCCCCTGAGCATCCAGCACGTCACCGGACAAAGAGACGCTCACCTGCGACACGTCCGCCACCTGGGTGAGGGTACGGGTGAGCTCCCACGCGAGGTTCGCACGCGCCCCCTCGGTCGCGGGCACCACCGCGTTCAGTTCCACGCGCGCCACCCCGTCGACGACGTCGAGTCCCTGGGAGGGCACGGTCGTGCCCGCCGGGATAGCGTTCGCCGTGACCGGCTCGAGAGATTGACGCGGCCCTTCGACGAGGCCCGCGAGCAGATGGGAGGCTAGGCGTCGCGACGGGTACCAGCGAGGATCGGCGACCAGGTCCCCGCCCTCTGTCGTTGGGAAGTAGAGATTGGCGAGCGAGAACGACGCCGTGAAAGACGCCCGGCTCATGAGGACCATGTTCTCGGGGCTGTTGATGCGCCACTGTCCGTCTTCGCGCACGAGGCTGAAGGTGCGCGTCACGGTCGAGGCAGCCACGCGGGTCAGCACGCCCGACGCGTCGATGCTGGCCACACCGAGCACGGAGACCGTCACGTCCACCTCGGAGCCGTTCTCGGATCCGGCGGTGACCGCGGGGGCCGCGTCCGTGTCGTAGATGAGGATTTCCATCTCCGGCTGCCACGAACGCGCCGACGTTGCGCTCAGGAACAGGCGCGCGGTCGCGTAGTCGTCCTGGGGGCCGGCGGCACACGCCAGCAGGAAATCGCTCACCAGGGTCGCGGCGTCCGCCCCGTCGGAGGGGCCCTCCGCGGAAAACTGGATGCCGCTGCCGTCCCGAGCTGACACGTCGAAGGGCGCGGGTGCCGAGGAGGTGGGCAGGGAGGTACATCCCGCGAGGGCCAGGCAGGCGGCCACGGCGAGTAGCATCGGGCGGCGTCTCATTCGTCCTCCCACAGGGCAAGGGGGCGGCTAACGATCTCTTCGCCGGCGCGCTTGGGCAGGGTCATCAGGAAGGACGCGCCACGACCGGGTTCTCCGTACGCCTGCAGGCGTCCTCCGTGGATGGCGACATCCTCAGTTGCGATCGCGAGGCCGAGGCCAGTACCGCCAGTCGTGCGGGCGCGGGCGGTGTCGGCACGGTAGAAGCGGTCAAAGACGTGGTCGGCGACCTCCTGGGTCATGCCCACCCCGCGGTCGCGCACGCGGCATGCGACGTCGGTCTCGGTCGCGGCGAGCGTGATCGTCACGGGCGTGCCGTCGGCATGCTCGATCGCGTTGACGACGAGGTTACGGATGACGCGCTCGATACGGCGTTCATCAATCTCGGCCGCGACTCTGCCCTGCGCCACGATCCCGACGCTCACGTTCTGTCGCTGTGCGAGCTCCGCACAGCCTTCGACGACGCGCAGGGCGATCGGTCGCAGGTCGCGGTCCTCGGCGTCCAGCAGGGCACTGGCAGCGTCGTAGCGGGAGATCTCCAGCAGGTCCGCGAGCATCTGCTCCATGCGTTCGGTCTGGTCGTGCAGGAGCTCGGCGGATCGACGCGCGTGGGCCGGCAGTTCGTCCCGGTTGTCCCACACTATGTCCTCCGCCATGCGGATCGTCGTCAGCGGGGTGCGCAGCTCATGGGAGACATCGGAGACGAAGCGCTGCTGGAGCTTGGCGAGCTCGTCGTAGCGCGAGATCGTCTCCTGGAGCGAGGAGGTCATCGCATTGAAGGCGTGCCCGAGGTCGGCCATCTCGTCGTCCCCATGCACATCCACGCGCACGTCGAGGTCTCCCTTTGACGCCTTTGTCGCAGCTTGCGCGGTCACTCGCACGGGCAGGAGGAGGCGATGCAGCAGCGCGAACACACCGATCGGCAGGGCCACGATGATGGGAAGCGCGGAAAGGATGAGGACTCGCAGGACCACGTCGACCTGCGCCTGATCGGCGGATAGCGAGTAGAGAATGTAGAGCTCGTGCGTGCCCGCACGTGGCAGCTGCACCTGGGTGCCGACGAGAATTCCGGGGACTACCTTGTCGGAGTCGCTCGAGCGGATACCAACTGACTGCCACTGTGCGCCCCCACCCGAGACTGCGGTGCGCATCTGCGGAGTGATGAGTGCGCGCATCTGCTCATCCTCGATCTGGTTGATGCGCAGCGACGCCGTGGCTCCCTCCGAGCGCAGCAGCGCCACGTTCGTCGCACCCGCACCGGCCGCCGAGGCCTTGAGCGAGGCCAGCGCGCCGCGCGCGGACTCCTGAACCTGCGCGGGAGACGAGGCCGTGGATGAGGAGAACACGGATTGCGCGGATGAAAAGCGCAGGGACGCGTCAGCCAGGATTGCATCCTTGCGCGTCTCGAACATGGAGGTGCGCAGTTGGGAGGCGATAATCACCCCGAAAACGAGGAGGATGACGAGCGCGGCGGCCGTGATCGCCAGGGCGATGCGGGCGGACAGGGAATGCCGAATACGACTGGCGAGGTGAGAGGAGGCCAGAAGGGACCACGGCCTCGACGATGCGACGGCACGCAGCAGATCCTTGAGCGCGTCCCTACGCCCCTGCGCCGGCACGGTACCCAACCCCGCGGACTGTTACGACCAGCTCGGGACGCTCCGGGTCGCGTTCGATCTTGGAGCGCAGGCGCTGCACGTGGACGTTGACGAGCCTGGTGTCAGCGGCATGACGGTAGCCCCACACCTGCTCGAGGAGTTCCTCGCGCGAGAACACCTTCCAGGGCGAGCGCGCCAGGGTCACCAGCAAATCAAATTCCAGAGGAGTCAGCGCAATGACGCGCCCCTCACGCTTGACGATGTGGCCGGCAACGTCGATCGACAGGTCCTGGAGGGACAGGCCCTCATCTGCCTGCGAGTCCTCACGGCCCCGCAGCCGCGCGCGCACGCGCGCCACGAGTTCCTTGGGCTTGAAGGGCTTGGGAACATAATCGTCGGCACCGGCCTCGAGACCCGTCACGACATCAGAGGTATCGGAACGGGCGGTCAACATAACGATCGGAGCATCCGAGACACGACGGATCGCGCGGCACACGTCAAAGCCGTCCATGCCGGGTAGCATGACATCCAGGAGGACCAGGTCCGGATTGTGCTCTTGAAATTGAGTCAACGCAGCGGATCCGTCGGCACAGAAGACGACCTCATAGCCCTCGTTCTGGAGGACAATGCCGATCATCTCAGCCAGGGCGACGTCGTCGTCGACGACGAGGATGCGCGAACTCATGTCACGATAGTGTCACGAAATCGTCACGAACGCAGGAGACTCGCGCAGCCATCCCTCAATTTCTCTCCGAGACAAGGTTTCGCGCAAGTTGCGCATATGGCAGGATGGACACTGTAGAAGCACCATCAACACGGAGGCATCAATGAGCTCCCCCTGGACCTCTCCCGATCCGTCCGCTCCCTACCAGGGATGGACGCCGCAGCCCGAGTCCGGCGCACCGACGCCCCAGCAGGGCTACGGCGCACAGCAGGGCTACGGCGCACAGCAGGGATACACGGCCCCCCAGCCCGCCCAGGGATACGGAGCCCAGCAGGGCTACGCCGCGCCCCAGGCCCCCGCCTACGGCGCACAGCCCGCTTATGGCGCACAGCCTGGCTACAACGCCCAGCCCGGGGCATCCGGCTACTCCACCACCAACCGGTGGGGGTGGCAGTCCAAGCCCGGCATCATCCCCTTGCGTCCTCTCACGATCGGCGACCTGTTCAGCGGCGCCTTCGAGGCGATCCGTTCGAACCCGAAGGTTCTCTTCGGCTTCACCGTCGTCATCATGCTGTTCGTGTCGCTCATTGCCAGTGTGTCGATCCTGCTCTCGGGCCTCGGATACGAGTCCGTCGCCAATACTGACTACGATCCCCAGGCACTCCACCAATCGATGACGGATCAGACCAACGTTCTCCTCCTGAGAATGATTTCGAACATGGTGCAATGGATCGCCACGTTCGCGGGCACGACCATCCTCACGGGCCTGCTGGCCTCGACTGTCTCACAGATGACGATCGGCAGGAATCTGACGTTGAGCGAGGCGTGGGCGATGACGCGCAAGCGACTCGGATCGCTCCTTGGCTCTTTCGCGTTGACCGCGGTCATCACGGCGGTCCCCATCATCCTCTGGATCGTCGCCGTCTTCGCCTCGCTCGCCGCACTGATGAGCGGCAACGATGATTTGTGGTGGCTCGTGCTTGTCGCCTTCGCTGCTATTATCCCCATCTTTATCCTCGTGTATTTCTTCCAGATCAAGCTGCTGTTCGCTCCGATATGCGCGGTGCTGGAGGAGATCGGTCCCGTCGCTTCGCTGAAGCGTTCCTGGTCGCTCGTCAAGGGTGAGTTCTGGCCGACTCTCGGCCGCTTCCTGCTGCTGAACCTCGCCGTCAGCTTCATCGGCGGATTCATCGGATTCGTCATCGGACTCATCGGCGGCCTGGTATCCGTCGCGGCGACGTCCGACCCCTCAAGCCCGGTCGGCTCTGCCATCGCCATATTCTTCGTTATGCTCGGCTCCTCGCTGTTGCTGCCGTTCTCTGCATCGTTCGAGACGCTCATGTACACGGATCTGCGTATCCGTAAGGAGAACTTCGCCTCGGTCCTGGCTCAGGCAGGCGCTCAGCAGCAGTGATCGGCTTGCTCTCCTGTGATGCTCCGCTGACCCCCGATGAGGGGGAGGCGCACGAGTGGATCGTTGAGGAACTCTCTCACGGCGAGTACGCCAATGTTCCCAACCCCATCGCGCGCTGGCTCGCATCGCTCATTGACTGGTTCTGGGAGGCCCTGTCCTGGAAGGGGCAGGGCACTCCCCCGGTCTCCCTGATCTTTATGATCGTGGGAATTATCGCGGTTGCCGCAATCCTCATTGCGCTCATCCTCAACCCGATCCGCCTCGCCAAGCGCGTCTCTCCCACCGTGTTCGAGGAGGAGGCCAGCGAAACGGAGGCCCAGGCCTCGTTCGACGAGGCCGTGGCAGCCCAGGACTGGGACCTGGCCTACGTGTGGGCATACCGTCTCATGGTTTTGGGCCTGGACGCTCAGGACGTCGTCACCTCCACGCCCGGATTGACGGCGCGCGAGGCGGCGCACGCTGCGACGCGAGTCGCGCCCATGTTCGGCCCCCAGCTCGATCAGTTTGCGCAGGCCTTTGACCAGGTGCGCTACGGCCGCTCCGGCGTTTCATCCGATCATGTTGAGGCGTTGCGCCGCTTCACCCCGGACCTCCTGCGCGCCTGCCGTGATGCGGAGGTGGCGTCGTGAAAGCCACGCAGGTCGCTGTCGTCACTCCGACTGCCCGCGAGCGCTTCGCCGCGGCACGCCCGATGATCATCATCGTCGTATTCTCGCTGCTGCTCGTGGTCGCAGCGTCTATCCTGCCCACGGCTGGGTACAACAACGCCCCCGTCGGTAT
This sequence comes from Schaalia dentiphila ATCC 17982, assembly GCF_000154225.1. Lineage (NCBI taxonomy): Bacteria > Bacillati > Actinomycetota > Actinomycetes > Actinomycetales > Actinomycetaceae > Schaalia > Schaalia dentiphila. Next base: position 2,201,163 of record NZ_DS264586.1, read on the forward strand.
TCGGAATAAGGAGGGCGATGGGGCGCGCGCCCTCGCCCAGGTGCTGGGCGACCACGGCATTTCCGTGCGTGATGTGAACGCGCAGCAGGCCGCGTCGGTCGACGAGAATACAACTCTCGTCGTTATTTTTCCGTCGCGTATGACCGATGAGATGGCGACGGCTATCGAGACGCGCACGAACGTCGTCTACGTGGGCCTCGAGGAGGATCAAGGATCCTACTCCGTCTACCTTCAGGGCTTGCGTTCCGGACGTGCATACAGCAGCAAGACGTGGCTCACCCCCGGCTGTACGTCCGACATTGCGGGCCGCACCCAGCATCTGCAGGCCTCGGACTACGTACTGTCCGGCTCGGCCGACGGATGGAATCTGTGCTTCTCCGACGACGGCAGGAACTACGCGTACGCCGAGCGCTCCGACTCTGGCCGATTCCGCGCTCTGATCCCCGACTCCCTGCGCCTGCGCAACCGCGCGATCTCCGAGGGAGGAAATGCCGCGCTGGCAATCAACGCGATCGGCCGGACCTCGAAGGTTGCCTGGTATTCGCCGACGCGCACCGACACTCCGACGGGCACGTCGACGCAGGAGCTGCTCACCTCCCCGTACCTCATGCCCGCGTTCCTCATGGTCATCGCCGCCTGCCTGCTGGCTGGCCTCGCGCGTGGTCGCAGGCTCGGCCCCCTCACCTCCGAACGCCTCCCCATCGAGGTCCCGGCATCCGAGACGCTTATCGGCAAGGCCCGCCTCTTGCGTTCCCAGCGCGCCTACGAGCACGCCGCGCAGGCACTGCGCAGCTCCACGGCCTCGCGCATCGCGACCGCCCTGGGCGTTGCACACACCGCCGACCGGGAAGCCCTCACTCACGCGATGGAACAGCGAGGCCTGCCCGCCTCGCGCTGCTCCGCCCTCCTGTGGGGTCCGCCCCCAACCTCCGAAAAGGCACTCATCCGCCTCGCCAATGACCTCGACGCTCTCGAAAAGGAGATTCGCCATGACTAGCCCGATCCCCGGCCCCGCGCCCGAGGGCATGCCCCAGCCCGGCCACATCCCCGCCGCGCCGCCGAACGGCTACGCTCCGCAGGGCGCGTCGGCCCCCTACGCGCCCCAGGTGCAGGTCGCCCCGCAGGACGCCCGCGCCTCGTTCTCTGCGCCCACCGGCGAGGGGTGGTCGGGCCGCGCGCTCGATGAGACCGAGAAGCGTACCCAGGAGGCGCTCCTTGCCCTGAAGGCAGAGATCGGCAAGGCGGTCGTCGGCCAGGACGCCGCAATCAGCGGCCTCATCGTCGCTCTTGTCGCGGGCGGTCACGCGCTCCTCGAAGGTGTGCCCGGCGTTGCCAAGACGCTGCTCGTACGCACCCTGTCGCGGGCCCTCGACGTGGACATGGCGCGTATCCAGTTCACCCCCGACCTCATGCCCGCCGATATCACGGGCTCGATGGTGTGGGACGCCGGCCAGTCCGAGTTCGTCTTCCGTGAGGGCCCCGTCTTCACGAACCTGCTGCTCGCGGACGAGATCAACCGTACGCCTCCGAAGACCCAGTCCGCCCTCCTCGAGTCGATGGAAGAGCACACCGTCTCGATCGACGGCGAGACCCGCCAGCTCCCCGATCCGTTCATGGTGATCGCGACGCAGAACCCTGTTGAGTACGAGGGCACCTACCCGCTGCCCGAGGCCCAGCTGGACCGTTTCCTGCTCAAGCTCGAGCTGCGGCTGCCGTCGCGTGAGGCCGAGATCGACATCATCGCGCGTCACCAGGCGGGCTTCAGCCCGATGGCGCTGGCCGAGGCCGGCATCCGCCCGGTCGCCAGCGCAGCCGACATTCAGGCTGCCCACGCGGTCGCATCCCGCATCGAGGTCTCACCGGCAGTCATGGCCTATCTCGTCGATCTGTGCCGCGCGACGCGCACCTCCCCCGCCGTGCGTCTGGGCGTATCCCCCCGAGGCGCGACCGCACTACTGCGCACCTCGCGCGTGTGGGCGTTCCTCCAGGGCCGCGGCTTCGTCACCCCCGACGACGTCAAGACGATGGCTCCCGTGACGCTTGCACACCGCCTGGGTCTGCGCGCCGAGGCCAACCTTGAGGGCGTTACCGCCACGGACGTCGTCGCCGGCGTCCTCGCGGCTACCCCCGTGCCCCGCTGAGGCCCCCGTGGCAATTTCGGCGCGTAGCGCGCTCCTTGTACTGGTCGGGCTCATCCCCCTCGCGTTCGCCCCGTCTCGCGCTCTCGCGTGGGCGTGGTGTGGCCTCGTCGTAGCCGTGTGCCTCCTCGATGCCTTCGCCGCGCCCTCCCCGCGCACCCTGCGGCTCAGCCGTGACGTGACCGGGCCGATTCGTGCTGACCAGACCACCGAGTCTCGCCTGCGACTGACGAACACGACGAAGCGCCACATGAACCTGGATGTGCGCGACGCGTGGCCTCCTTCGCTCACCCCATCGCCGGTGCGCCAGCGAGTGCGACTGCGCCCGGGCACCTCCGAGCGTGTCTCTACCGTGCTCGCCCCGACCCGGCGCGGCACCCGCGAGGCCGACGTCGTCACGATTCGCTCGTGGGGTCCCCTGCACCTGGGCGCGCGCCAGGTGAGTCTGTCCGCTCCCCTCTCCCTGTCGGTCCTCCCCGAGTTCAAAGCGCGCGTCCTGCTGCCCTCGCGCCTAGCGCGTCTCCACGAGCTCGAAGGAACCACTCCGACGACGCTGCGCGGCGCGGGAACCGAGTTCGACTCCCTGCGCTCCTACGTCGTGGGCGACGATCCGCGCGACATCGACTGGCGTGCTTCCGCTCGTTCGACGGAACTGATGGTGCGCCAGTGGAGGCCCGAACGCGACCGCCACGTCGTGATCGTCGTGGACTGCGGGCGTGCCTCCTCGGCTCTGCTCGGAGCCCCCGAGCACGAAGAGGTTGACTCGATCGCGCTGGGACGCGCCCCGCGCCTCGATTCCTCTATCGAGACTGCCCTGCTTCTCGCTGCCCTGGCCGACCGAGCGGGCGACAAGGTGCACCTCATCGTCCTCGACTCGGCTGTCCGCGCACGCGTCTCGGGCGTGCGAGGAGCTAAGGTCATCGAGACCCTGGCCCACACGTTTACGGATATTTCACCCCGCCTGGACGTCACCGACTGGTCGGAGATGGTCAGCACGGTCGAGCAGACCGTACATCATTCCGCGTTCGTCGTTATCGCAACGAAGATTCCACCGGCCGGCATGGAAACCGAGTTCACCGATGCGCTGGCGCGCTTAAGCGACCGCCACACGGTGCTGGTTGCATCGGCGACCGATCCGGATGAAATCCGAGCGCGGGCAGGACGCGAGGACGCCGAGCAGGTCTTCCTTGCTGCCTCCGCCTCCCTCGCCGAACGGTCCGACGAGGCGGGAGCCACCGACGCTCGCCTGGCCGGCGCGCTCACCGTGCGCGCCTCGGCGGGTCTGCTTCCCGCTCGGACCGCGGACCGCTACATCGAGCTCAAGAAGAGCGGCCGACTCTGAGCCGCGCCTGCTTCGCGCGCGCATTGACGCCACGTGAGCGACTCACCCCGAGACAGGCTGGTAGTAGCCTGCGTCAGTGCCGACATCGGCGCTGGCGCCCGCCTGGTGCGCGCGCCGCCCGAGGATGAGGATGTATGCCCACACGGCGGCCGTCATGAGGGCACCGAGGGTGATCTTGACGGCGTCAGGCAGGTCGGAGGGCGTCACGAAGCCCTCCAGGACGCCGGATCCGGCCAGGAGAATGGCACAGCCCGCCGCGACCGTCATCGCGCTACGAGCCGCCTGTCCGACAGCCTGGAAGCGCGTCATCGGACCGGGCACGAGCAACGACCAGAAGACCCGCAGACCCGCCGCAATCGAGATGAAGACGGCAGTCAGCTCGGGAAGTCCGTGCGGCAGGATGAAACGGAAGAAGTGCCAGACTCCGCCGTAGCTGAAGACGACGGCCGTTGACGTGCCGATGCTCGTGGCGTTCTCCCACAGGATCTTCAGCGGGTAAACTCCCGTAATCCCCGTGGCCACGCCCACCAGGGCGATCCAGGCATTATTGGCCCACACGGACAGGCCAAACTCCGCGTTCGTGTCCTGGTGGTAGTACTCAACGAACGCGCTCTGCGCATAGTACTTCAGCTGCTCGGGGGTACCCAGCTCGTTCATGACATCCGGGTGACTCATCAGGTAGTGCGCTTGGACGCCGGCGATGGCGATGAACGCTGCCATCACGGCCAGGATCACCCAACGGATCCGATAGAGCGTGAGCGGTAGGGACACCGTGAAGAAACGTGCGATAACGGCTCCGGAGAGGCCGCCGGTGCCCGCGAGACGCCCGCGCGCGGCGGACAGGATGCGCGACAGCTCCGCGATCACCTCGGGATCGGGGTTGAGCGTGCGAACGCGCGCCAGATCCGTCGTGGTCGAACGGTAGAGACGGTCGAATTCGTCGATCTCGTCGCCCGACAGCGAGCGCTGGCGCGTCAGCTGTTCCAGCCGTTTCCATTCCGTTTCGCCACTTACCCGCAGCACATCAATGTCCATTGGACTAGCGTGTCATATATGAGCACGCAACGCAGTCAATCGAGCGCCATTCAAGACGACTTTGTGCGCACGGGCGAGGCAGTCACCCTGGACGTGACACCGGCCTCGCCTCCGGAGCGCTTCGCCGCCGCAGTTATGGATGCGACGACGTACTTGATGTGCACAGTCGTGCTGCTTGTCATGGCTGTCAGGTTCACCTTGCCATCCCCGTCAATCCAGCGCGTGATCATCATCGGCTTCTTGTCGACGACAATGTTTTTCCTGCCGCTGGTGGTCGAGATCGCGACCCGTGGGCGCTCGTTTGGGAAGTGGGCATTTAACCTGCGGGTCGTGCGCGACGACGGCGGTGCGATCACTGCCCGCCATAGCGCAGTGCGCGTCTCGACAGGCATTCTGGAGAACTGGGCGACCTTTGGTGGCCTGGCTGCACTCGCGGAGCTCATGAGCTCAAAAGGCAAGCGCCTGGGCGATCTGGCGGCCGGGACGATGGTGTGTTCACAGGGCGCGTCCGTGTTCTACCCGCCGCTCGTACTGCCGCCGGGCCTCGAAGACTGGGCGCACACCGCAACAATCCTCCCCCTCGACGATGCCCTCGTCGCCGAGGCTCGTGCCTTCCTGCAGTCGAATCGCTCGTTGAAGACGGACGTTCGAGGACAGGTCGCAGTCTCACTCGCACAGCGCCTGTCGCGTCGCGTGCAAACTCCCCTCCCCGATGGCCTCCACCCGGAGGTTGTGATTGCGGCCGTGCTGGTGGCCCGCAGGGATCGCGAGTGGGGTCGGGAGGCTGAGCGCCGCTCGCGAGGCCAGACTCGTTTCCACGAGGCGACGCAGGCTCGTTTCGGCCTCTAGCCCCTAGTCGTGTCCTCGGTGTCCGTGCCGTCGACAACGGTGAACTGGGCGCGGCGTCGCGCGTACGGGCTCGACGGATCGAGCGGGCTCGAGGTGTCAGGGGTCCCCACGGAACGCGCGGGCCCGAACGGTCCGGTGGTCGGCTTGCGGGTCTCCTGAGGCGGCGCCGGGGCCGCCTGCGCCTCCTGGGCAACCCTGCGCACAGCATCGACGAGCGCCGCGAGGTCATCCCCCGAGGGCGGCGCGGGTTCGAAGGTGGTTGCCAAACGCACGACCTGCCAGCCAAGCGGCGCGGTGAGGTTGTGCGCGTGTTCCTCGCACAGGTCGTAAGAGTTAGGGTCGGCGACAGTCGCGAGGGGGCCGACAACGACCGTCGAGTCGCGGTAGTCGTAGGTCAGAGTGGCGACGGCGACCGTGGAGCAGCCGGGCTTGGAGCAGTGGCGTTGGGCAATCACGCCCCTAAGAGTACGACACTCTGTGCCCGTATCGCCCGCTTCGGCGCGCCATACGCTTACCCTGAGGGGGTGTTTTCTACGCGCCGCCATGTCTCGAGTCGTGACCGCCACGGTCGCGGTCCGCGCGGTCCCCTGTTTTTCCCGGGGACTCCGGCGTGGAGGACGCGGCGTGAGGACTTCGATCTGATGGTCGGCGAACTCGTCACCGAGCTCATTCGTCGATGGCCGCAGGTGGCCACGATCGAGTTTGCGGTCGAGGATGTCCCCCCGTCGAACCCTGCTCCCTGGGAGTCTCACAACGTCGTCGTCGCGCGTATTTTCCCGGCGGATCGGCGTCGCGGTCTGCACGATCGTATCGTCGTCTATCGCCTGCCGATCACGCTGCGGTGCGCCCCGGAGGAGGTCGCTGTTATGACGCGCAGGGTATTGATCGAGCGCATCAGCCACATCCTGGCGTTGCCGCCGGACGAGATCGACGACGCGATGCGCTGAGCGGTGCTTCAGTTGGTGGTGCGGATGGTGCCGCTGACGGCGCTGATGCCTTCCGTGCCCACGTTCCACGTCGTGGTCATGCGACCCACAGCCGTGTCCGCGGAGACGACGATAGTCGCCTGGATCGGAGAGTCCGCGCTGAGGGTTCCACCGTTGTCAGGCAGATCCACGAGGGTGGGGATCCCGGGTGCAACGTAGATGGTGCGCCCGCCCACGCGCACTGTGACCGCTCCGGGTGTGGAAGCAGACGTTCCGCTCGACTGTGGGTCCTGATCGGCGCCGGACTGGCTTGTCCCGGATTGCCCGCCGCTCGGCGAGGGCGAGGCCCAGATGTCAGGGGTTGCACTCGGGCTGGGGGCATCCGATGAGGCGACGCCTTGATCGTTCGACGAGGCCGGAGCGTCCGCGGGTGCGTAGAGCAGGAGGCTCGCGCGTACGTTGGTGACGCCCGAATTGGTGGCCAGGGAGGTGGCACGGATCGGCGTCGTAGAGAGGACCTGGCGTCCCATGCCCTCAATCTGGGTGGCGCCAGGAATAGTCGCCTCAGTCAGGGCTGTGGCGGGAGTCGCGTTGGACCGCATGATCCAGGCACTCGCTCGCTGCGCCCACGGCGCACCGAGGGTGATTGTCGTCGTCTGAGCCACGACCTCACGATCGGAGGTGACGATGAGCGTGATCAGACTGGAGTCGCTGGATGCGCCGTCAAGGGGCATGTCGAGGGTGGTGCCTTCGGCGACCGTCGCCTCGCCTCCGGCCAGGGGGTGCACGCCAGTCGAATCGGCGACGGAGACGCTCACGCGGGCCTCTCCCGACGGCGAAGTGAGGCGGAGCAGGGAGGTTCCCTTCGGGTCCACGCCGAGGATGGTCTGCGTGGTTGCGGGCACGACCGCGGAAGCCAGGGTGGTACCCTGCGGGATTTCACCGTTCATGAGGGAGGCCTGCGCCCAGGCGGCAACCCCTCCCCCGTCGGCGGTCACATGCACGGCCAGTGCGCTCTCGTCGGGGAACCATCCGGCGAGCAGCACCGAGGCCGAGGAACGCGCGGGGACTGTCACCTGACGTGGTGCTGCGTTGAGCGGCCCCGGCGCGCCATACCCATCGATGCTGACGACCGATGCTGTGGGGCCGGGGTTGGACAGGATCAGGACCATATCGGCACCCGCGGTGGTCGCACCGGTCGCGATCCACTGAGATGTGCGAGCGGCCGCGCAGCCGACGGCGCTGAGGCCGGCGAGTTCACCGCCGCCCTGACCGGCGAGGGTGAGGGCCGTCGGGATGACACCGCCCTGCCCTGTGACGGAAGCGGGTGCGGGAGACACGGGAGCCGTCGCCAGCGACGACCAGGTGATACCCGCTGCGACGTTCGTGGTCTCAAAGGGGTCGACAATGCCGGAAGGGCAAGCGAGCTGGACCTGGGAGGGGTGTGCGCTCTGCGCAGTGCCTTCCACCACGGCAGGAGCAGACGACACCCACATGGACGCCGAGGCCACAACCGCCGCGGCTATCCCCGCTCCCATCAGTGTCGTCAGGGAGTTGGCTGGGCGCTTCGTCATCTCTTCCTCCACGCGGATAGGGCGCTTGCTGCGGCGACGACCAGGCACACGCCGGAGGCGATCCGCCAGGGGATGATCCACCACGCGCTGTAAGTGAGCGTCAGGTGCCCTGCGGTAGGCATCTCGAAGGCCTGAGACCATCCGTCGGCTGCTTCAGTAGCGACCAAAGCGGTGCCGTCGACGGATGCGCGCCATCCGGAGTCGGCGCGCTCGGCGAGGATCAGGGTGCCGCTCGCATCAACGTCTCCGCTGACGCTCAGCTGGCTGCCGCCGACCGGGGTAGTCACGCCAGACCCCGATTCGACGCGGGCACGCGAAGGGGTCACGCCGCCCGGTCGCACGCGCCAGACGGTGCCCGAGTTCGTGTCGCCGACTTTTTCGAGGCCGGAGGCGCGGTCGAGTCCGGAGGTCAAGGCCTGGGATCCGCTGGCGCCGAGGGGCACCAGGATCGTATCGATATCGTGGGCGGCCAGGGTCGCCACGGTCGTGTCATCGGGGTAGACGACGAGCGTGTAGGCCGCCTGGGCAAGCGACGCGGTCGCGGGGTCTCGCAGGACTCCTTCCGCAGCGCCCGAGCGAGCACGAGCGAGGGCGAGGGCGCGCGTTGCCGGCGATCCATCAGTCAAGGAGGGGCCCGAGCCGCGCCACAGGGACGCGTTCACCGTGCCGTTCGTCGGATCGCCGTCGAGGACGAGGATACGGCCCACGCGCGTCGATCGCTGGGCCTGCGAGGCGACAGCGGAGACGATCGGCGAGGACATCGGGGAAACGGTCGAGCGCTGCGCGAGCGTGAAGGTCGGAGTGTCCGCTGCGTCGCCACGTGCGGCGAAGGCCGAGACGGCCACGCCTCCTCCTGCTCCGAGCAGAACGAGCGCGCTGAGGGCGCCGAGCGCACGTACGGTGAAGGGACGCGAACCGTCCCATGCGGGACGCGAGGCCTCGGCCTCGTCTTCGTTGCCCGAACCAGATCGGGCGGCGAGCACGAGCAGGGCGCCGACAGACAGGGACAACGCGGGGCCGGTCCACGCGTGAGCGACGAACGCCCCGGAGATTCCCACGCCGATCTGCGAGGCAGCCCAACCGGCCGCTGCGGCCACGAGGGCTAGGCAGAAGGCGAGTGCAGCACAGCGAGTACGCAGGCGCAGGAGAGCAATGCCCGCGGCGGCAATGATGCCGGCACCGATAGTGCCCAGAGCAATGGCCTCGAGCGGCGTTGACGGTGCGGCAGGCATGCCAAGCATCGCCATCCACGAATCGGCGCGCGTGTAGGCGTGCACTCCCCCGCTCGTCGAGGCGAACGCCGGCCATGCCGAAGGGTGCACCGCGATCGAGACGTAGGTGGGCACGAGGAGGACGATGGCGGGCAGTGCCACGAGGAGGGAACGACGCGAACGCCACGCCAGAACACCCGCACCCAGCGGGAGCGTCCAGGGAGCGCAGCAGCATAGGACGACGAGGGCAAGAGCGGCGCATCCGCCGTTGATTCCTCGCGGACGCAGCGGGGCCTCATCGACGCCACCGGCACCAGCTACCAGCAGAGGCTTCGGCTGGCCCAAGCAGTATGCGGCAAAGACCGGCAGGGCCGCGTGCGCGAGGGTCGCTGCGAGAACGCCGTGCGTGGCACTCATGAGCAGAGAGGGTGCGACAGACCATGCGAGCGATACGAGGAAGCGGACGCGCAGCGACGAGGCGAGCACTCGTGAAGGAATCCAGGCCATCATCGCGGCAATCGGAGTCGACGCGACAAGCAGGAAGGTGGCAAGAGCTCCCGGGGTGATGCCCATGGGTGCAAACGGAGCACTGAGAATCGCCATGAGGATCGTCAGCGGATCAGCCCCGCCGGCGTACCCGTCTCCGCCCGGGACCCACGCGGACCACGCGGCTGCCCACAGCTCGGACCACGAGGAAGGCAGGGACACCCAGGCCCCGCCGACGAGGCCAGCCCCCGTCCCCCACCACTGCATCAGTGCCAGGGCGGCAGTGAGGATGAGGAGCCCCAGGGCAGTCGATGCCGAGCGGAATCGGTAGCGTCGCATCGAGGCAATGATGAGCGGATCGATCCGCTCTCCATGCTCATCTTCGTCCACGCCTGCGGGTTCCTTGCGCAGCATGGCGGGAGCCGTCTCAAGCGCGCGGAGGGTCGAGCGGGGAACGCGACGCGACTGAGCTGCGCGGACACGCCCCGCCAGCAGGCGCGGGGTCGCGCCGATCAGGGACACGAGGGCGCCGATTTCGGGCAGAGCCAGGGAGGCCCGGCCCGTCAGAATGCGTCCGAGGGCGCGGGCGGGGCTCCACACAAGGAGCCACAGCGCCAGGAACGGCAGGATGAGGGCAGGCACTGCCTTGCACCAGTTGTACATCTGGGCGTAGCGGCGCTTGCGGAACGATCCATCGGTCGCGTCGTTGCCATCGACGACGGCATCGGAGACATCCCCCGTCGGTTTGCTGTGGTCCGTGTCCGAAGCGCCATCGAGGCCGGAGTAGAGGGAGACGCGGGCGTGACGCACGCGCGCCTTGGGGGCTACGATCACGCGATACCCGGCCAGGTGCAGGCGCCGCCCCAGGTCGAGGCCGTCACCGAAGGGACCGAGCGCGGGATCGAATCCGCCGACTGCCTCGTAGGCCTCGGCACTGATGAACAGACCGGCGGTACCGACGCCGAGGACGTCGCTCGTGCCATCGTGCTGGCCCTGGTCAATGTCGTCATCACCGACACGCTCGAGTCGGCGGGCACTGGCCGTGGCAAAGATGCCGAGTTCAAGGAGACGGCTACCATCCCAGCTCATCTGCTTGACGCCGACAGCTCCGACGATCTTACCGACGGCGGCGGCCTGGATCAGCTCGTCGAGACACTCGGGTTCGGGGGCACTGTCCTCGTGCAGAATCCACCACCACTGCTCCGACGCAAAGCGGGCACCCTGTGCGTGAGCGCGACGAATCGCGTCGCCGAGGTTCCGGGCGCGGCCGACGCGCACGAGTTCGGCACCGTCGGGAACTCGATCAGCGGGGAAAGGAGTGACGTGTCGGCCTGCGACATCAATGATGGTCAACGAATGCGGGGCCACCGATTGATTCTCAATGGCCCACAAAACGGACTGGGTCAGCGGCGCTTCTCCCCTTGTCACAAGGATCGCACCGACGGAGCGCTGCGTCGGACTCAACCGGCCATACGGCGCAGGCGCCGCCTCTCGCGCTCGGACATGCCGCCCCAAATACCAAAGCGCTCGTCGTTAGCCAGCGCATATTCCAGGCATTCTTCGCGCACCTGGCAGGCCTGACAAACGGCCTTAGCCTCGCGAGTGGAGCCACCCTTTTCCGGGAAAAACGCCTCAGGATCCGTCTGCGCGCATAGAGCGTGCTGCTGCCACGCAAGGGGGCCGTCAATGCGGGCATACTGCGCCGCGTCGGCGTCCTCGGACCACTCCAGAGGTCCGTCACCGAAGATGTTCCACATTGCGGGAGCTCCTTATAACGAATCGATCAATACGAGAATTACACGCGTGTCGTTGTCGGAAGTCAAGCCGTTTCGCGATATTGAGACCTTTCCCGTAGCACTTGACCCAACGGTAAAACAATGCCATATTTCAAGGACTTCACAGTTACTAAGTACTTGGGTCACCCGAGACCTTCGATATACTTGAAACCATGAACAATAAGTCCTTAGAAACTATGAGCAGGCTCACCCACTGTATCACAGCAATTAACGGATGGTCAGGTCCAGCACTCACCCAATACGGCCAGGAGCGGGTTGAACTGGGAGGACCCGTGGTCAGCCGGTGGTTAGCAAAGATCGCAAACTACCTGACAAACGAACTTGCGGCCGATCTGTTCGGCACGGGCGAAGCGACACCAACTCGCATCTACACGACTCTTCAGCCCTGGCAGGACGCACTTTGGCAGATCGCAGCGCGGGCGATGGGGTGGGAGGTTCTCGATACACGACGTCCCCTCCCCGGAGACCTTTTCGTCACGAATATTCTCGGTTCCGAAGCATCCGACGCGCTGGACGCCGGGGCGCACGTTCTCGCTCAGCCCGCACAGTACCTCTCCTTCGCATGGGATGGTCCCCTGGACGGAGCTCTCGACGGCCTCGCGGAAATCGCCATGCAGCCGGATGCCCTCGTCGTCGACACTCCCCCGCTGCTCGTCCAAGCCCGAGACGAGGCACTGGCTGGGACCCGCCCGTCGGCGCCGGCTCAGGGTCGCCGCGTCGCGCTGCTGTGGGACGCGCGTACGGGTGCGGGCCAGGTGCTGGATCAGTGGATGCAGGGACGCTCCGTCCTCATCATCGACCCGCACGCCATCTCGCCGGACAGGCTGACGCAGATCCTTGCGACGGAGGATGCGGACGGCGGGCTCGTCACCTATCAGAGGTAGAAGGTCACCACACGCCGAGGACTCGCGCAGCGGCGAGCTTGAGGCCCTCCATGCGGTCACGGCGGATCTGACGCCAGCGCAGGGCGAAGCGCAGCCTCAAGGCGATGCCTTGCCCCTCGAGCTCGCCCAGGATGGCGCGCAGCTGGCGAGCGCGGCGCTCGTCGAACGTACCGACCTTCTGGGCGGTACGGGCAGTCAGAATGAACTGGTTACGATAAAAACCGTTCCGCAGCTTGGCCATGCGGGCGTCACGCGCCCCGGAGCCGGAGTTCGCGCCCTGCACATTGCCGCCGTGCTGACGATACTCAAGTGTCGGTTCCTCGCCGATTACCCAGGTGAGGCCGATTGATCGGGCCAGCGCGTACACATACCAGTCGTGCACGCCGATCTCGCTGTAGTCGAGGCCTTCCAACACCTGCACGAGGGCCTCGTGGGCCTTCGGACTGAAGACGTAGGTGGAGCCGGGCCCCGCGGCTTCGAAGAGAAAGTCCCAAGCCCGCTGAGGCTGCGACTTGCGAATGAGGCGGCGCTCCCCCACCGCCCCGCCGGGCAGCCACTGGAAGGACGTCACGTTCGATGACACGACGTCAGCCCCACGATCGGCCATGAGGGCCAGCTGAGAACTCAGCTTATCCTCGTGCCACACGTCGTCCTGGTCTGTGAAGGCGACGTAGGAACCGTCGGGGACATGCGTCGTAAAAAGGTGCAGGAAGTTGCCCGTGACGCCGGGGGTACCGTCACGCTGGGGCAGAACCGTAATCCGAGGGTCGGCAGCGGCGCGTGCCTCCAGGTGTGCGCGCGTCCCGTCGCTCGACGCGTCGTCGGACACGACGAGATGGACGTCCACGCCCACCTGGGCGAGCACGGAGTCAACCTGTTCGTCGAGCCACGCCCCGCCCTCGGCCATCCCGTTGTAGGTGGCCATGAGGACGGTGACTCGGGGGCGAAGCACGGCCTCGTCTCGGGTCACGCGATCCAAGGACTCAGTGTCCTTCGGCGGCGTACTTCGCCTCGACGGCTTCCTTGAGGGGAGCCCACCACGCCTCGTTCTCGGTGTACCAGGCGATCGTGTCGGCCAGGCCGTCGCGGAAGTTCGTGAACTGGGGCTCCCAGCCGAGCTCGGTGACCAGCTTGGAGTTGTCGATCGCGTAGCGCAGATCGTGGCCCGGACGATCGGTCACGTGATCGAAGTCGTCGGGGGCGTAGCCCATCAGCTCGTTGAGGATGGCGACGACGTCGCGGTTGTTCGTCTCGCCGTCCGCGCCGATCAGGTAGGTCTCGCCGATGCGGCCCTTCATGAGGATGTCCCACACGGCCGTATTGTGGTCGCGCACGTGGATCCAGTCGCGCACGTTCAGGCCGTCGCCGTACAGGCGGGGGCGCACACCGCGCAGGCGGTTCGTGATCATGCGGGGGATGAACTTCTCGATGTGCTGGTAGGGGCCGTAGTTGTTCGAGCAGTTCGAGATTGTGGCCTCAACACCGAAGGAACGCACCCACGCGCGCACCAGGAGGTCCGAACCCGCCTTGGACGAGGAGTACGGCGAGGAGGGGTTGTAGGGCGTGGTGGGGGTGAACTTCGCGGGATCGTCCAGCTCGAGGTCACCGTAGACCTCGTCCGTGGAGATGTGGTGGAAGCGGACCTTGTGGCGGCGCACGGCCTCCAGCAGGGTGAAGGTGCCCACCAGGTTGGTCTGAATGAAGGGCGAGGGGTCGAGGAGGGAGTTGTCGTTGTGCGACTCGGCGGCGAAGTGAACGACCGCGTCGGCACCGGCGACGACGCCGTCCACGAGGTCGGCGTCGGCGATGTCGCCCTCGACGACGGTCAGGCGAGCGGCAAGCTCGGCGGGCATATCGGTCAGGGACGCCCGGTTGCCCGCGTAGGTGAACTTGTCCAGGACGACGACGTCGACGTCCGGGTGGTCCTCCAGCAGCGTGTGAACGAAATTCGCTCCAATGAAGCCGGCACCGCCGGTCACAACGATCTTCATGAGGTCTTCTCCTTTGCGCGCCCGCAGGCGTCCGAGGGTGCTACTCACCCGATTCCTGCCCCTATTATGCCGTAGTTCTCACGCATTCCACGCCACTGACCTCCACTTACCCGTCGGATACGTCACTATTCGCCACGCTTGAGGTCCAGTGAGGGGCCGCAGCGCGCTGATAAATTGGACGTATCCCCCAACAGAAACGGAACCCTCGTGCCTCGTCTCGTCCCCTCGCTCGCGCTGCTCACCCTGTGCGCCCTAGCCACGACCTCGTGCTCCATGCTCGAGGACACCCAGAGCGCACAGTCGACGCCCGCGGCCTCCGTTTCCCCGGGGGACCTCGGCCAGCCGTCCAGTTCGGCGATGCCGACCCTGCACGCCGCCTCCCCTGGCTGCGCGGCAATGGATGAGATCTTCTCCGAAGCTCTCAACGGCTCCGAGACCGGCCAGGCTTACAGGTCGCTGGCTGCGAAGCGCTCAGGGGAAACCAACGCGGACGAGCGACACCGCGCGTGGGAGGCCTTCACGGCCGCCTTCAAGAACGACTACTCCGACCGCCTCACCCAGGCGGCCACGGATGAGACCTCCAAGCAGGCCCTCGCCGCCCTCGCGGTCTACGTCGAGCGCAACGCGGCCCTCGACTCCGGCGCAATCCCCGAGTTCGCCGATCAGCAGGAAGCCGAGGAGGCCCTCAAGCGCGGTGAAAACCCCGAGGTGAATCCCGCCTACACGCAGGCCCTCGCCGAGGCAACGAGTGCACACGGCACTCTGACGACCTGCATGCCCCACTGGCCCGTCGTTTTCTAGGCTCTGCGTGGCCTCGCGCCCGCCGGGCCAGGCCCGGACTCGTGTACATTAGACGTACCTATCCCGGACAGATTGGCTCATTTCATGGCACGTGCGCTCATCGATCACCTCGCTCCCGCGCGGGATCGTTTCGTCTCTACCGCAGCGCGACCTCTGGCCTTCGTCATCCTGGCCTTGGGCATCCTCTCCGTGGCCACGGGCTGGATCTTCGCTTCTCCTCCGGGCTCTTCCCCGGACGATGACTACCACCTCGTCTCCACGTGGTGCCCGCGCCCCATCGAGTCCACGGGCTGCGACACGACCACGATCGACGGGGAGCTGTACGTGATGGCCCCCGTGACCACGTCCCACGCGCAGTGCGAGGCCTTCAGCCCCGAGCGCTCGCACGCGTGCATCAAGGACTACTCGGACGACACGATGTTCCCGTCATACCGATACAACGACGGCCAGTACCCCTACGGCTTCTACCAGTTCCACCATCTGTTCGCGGGCCACAACGTCGAGCGCTCCGTGTGGATCATGCGCTCGATCAACGTTGGCATCGCGATGGCGCTGATCGGCGCAGTCTGCGCGCTGTCGACCCGCGAGGTCCGGCGCGCGACCGCGCTGGCCGCGCTCGTCGCATGGACGCCGATGGGCCTGTACTTCATCGCCTCCAACAACCCCTCCTCGTGGGCGATCACGGGCGTCTTCAGCTACGGCGCGGCTCTCTACGGCGCGCTGAACGCGCAGGGATGGCGCCGCTGGACGCTCCTGGGTGTGGCTGGTCTCGCGTCCCTCCTGTGCTACGGCTCGCGAGGCGACGCCGCCTTCTACGTCTTCGTGGCGTCCCTCGGTATCCTCATCCTGGCAGCCCGGCGCCGCCACCTGCCCGAGATCGGTATCGCGTCCGTCCTGAGCGTCATCGGCATCTGGTTCATGCTCAGCTCCGGACAGTCCGGCCACATCGCCCAGTCCGATGCCTCGGTGACCCTGCACGAGCGCATCGAGGTCGCGATCATGAACATCCGCTACCTGCCCGAGTACTTCGCGGGCTTCATCGGGTTGAACTCCGGCCCTGGCTGGCGCGATACCCCCCTGCCGGGCTACACGACGATTCTCGGCCTCCTCGTCCTGGGCGCGGTCCTTTTCTACGGTGCACGCACGATGAGCCTGCGCAAGGCCCTGGCAGCCTTCATGGTCTTCGGCGCGATGGCTGGCATCCCGCTGCTGATCGCGACCCCTCCGACCTTCCCCAACCTCGGCGGATACCACTCCCGCTACGCCCTGCCGCTACTGGGCACGTGGCTGCTCATCTGGCTCTCCTGCGCCATCAAGAAGTCTTCGATAACCCGTGGCCAGATCGTCATGTTCGTGTTTTTCCTGAGCGTCGTCGACGCGGTTGCGATGCACACGACGATCGCTCGCTACGTCCGAGGCCTGCTATCGATCCGCCACATGGGGTGGATCGCACCGGGTAACCTGAATGGTGACATTCAGTGGTGGTGGGCCGACATGCCGCTCAGCCCAATGA
The DNA here is from genome assembly GCF_000154225.1 of Schaalia dentiphila ATCC 17982. Taxonomy (NCBI): domain Bacteria; kingdom Bacillati; phylum Actinomycetota; class Actinomycetes; order Actinomycetales; family Actinomycetaceae; genus Schaalia; species Schaalia dentiphila. Next base: position 2,217,709 of record NZ_DS264586.1, read on the forward strand.
CTTTGTGGGGCCTAGCCTCCCTGGGATACGCACTTGCCCTGGCGAGCGCCATCTACCTGCTGCGTAACCGCCAGGTGGAGGCGCCTGCCTCGACCACTCCGACCCAAGAGGAAGAAACTGCATGAGCGCAACAGTCACCGTCGTCGTGCGCACGCGTAATCGCCCGGCGATGCTCACCCGTGCCCTCGCATCGATCGCTTCGCAGAGCTTCGACGACTACGAGGTCGTCATCGTCAACGACGCCGGCGACGAGGCCGAGGTCCGCGAGATCGTCAAGAAGCAGAAGAGCGCCGTACGTTCGAAGATCACGATCGTCACGAACGAGGTCTCGAACGGCCGCGAGGCCGCGCTTGAGTCGGGCCTGGCGGCATCGCGCAACCGCTACTACGCGGTCCACGACGATGACGACTCCTGGCACCCTCACTTCCTGAAGAAGACGGTCGCCTACCTCGATGAGCATCCGGAGGCGGGCGGAGTCGCCTCCCGCTGCGAGATCGTCCGCGAGCGCGTACGCGCCGACGGCACGTGCATCGAGATCGAGCGCGAGGTCCTGTCGACGGATAACTACGGCCTGTCCCTTGTGGACATGATGGTGGAGAACTACACGCCGCCGATCTCGCAGCTGATCCGCCGCGAGGTCGCCGACCGCGTGGGCCACTGGGACGGTTCCCTGCAGACACAGGCGGACTGGGACTTCAACCTGCGCCTGCTGGCGGACTCGCCAGTCGGCTTCATCGACGGGGAGCCGCTGGCCTACTGGCACCACCGCGACACGATGGATGCGTCCCTGGGCAACTCCGTCGTCACGGACGCGTACCTGCACAAGTGGGACAACCTGCATATCCGCGACCGCTACCTGCGTGCCATGCTGGCGACGGAGGATCCTTCATCCCCGCACCTGGGCCAGGCTCTGCTGTCGGCGGAGTACTACCGCCGGATGCGCGAGGAACTCGCGCGCGTAGATTCGGGCTTCCACTCCTCGCTCAACCTCGTGCACGTCGACATGCTGAACACGATGACGGCCTTGCACCAGCAGGTGCACGAGCTGCGCGGAGAGGTCAGCGCCCTGCGCGAGCAGCTTGATGCCGGTTCGCCCCTGCGCCAGTCGCTGCGCCGCACGGCATCCCTGCCGAAGCGCATCGTGCGTCGCCTGCTGGGGCGCTGAGTAACACCTGTCGCGACGGGGCGTGCCGGCCGTGGAACACCCACGACCGGCCCGCTTCCACTTCTCTCCTATGGCAGCGGGCGCACGACGTCCGGGGTCATGCGCTCCCACCCGTATCCGGCGGTGATGTGCTGCATACGGGCGGGGCGTCCCATCCAGTCGGTGTGGACGATCATGTCGTCCCCCAGGTAGATGGCGACGTGCGTGACGGTGCCGCTCGTCGTGTAGAAGATGAGGTCGCCGCGCTGGCGCTGCGCAAGGGGCACGTGCTGGAAACGCGGGTACGCGTAAAGTTCCTGCGACGTGCGATAGGACGGCCACGCGTGCTTGATCACGTCGATGGGCTGGGGATCCAGGCCCGCAGCGTAGAGGGATTGGAGGACCAGGCCCGAGCAGTCGAATCCCTGGTCGTAGGGGCCTGCCCCTCCCCACGTGTAGGAGGAGCCGGTCTGGTTCCACGCGTACCCGATCATCGCCTCGACGCGCTCGGAGCGCGTGGCCGTCAGGGGCAGGGGCGTGGCCTGGTACTGGTCGACGGTCCACGGGTAGCCGGTGTCCATGGCATCCCAGGTGGCCTTGTCGACGACGCCGGTGACGGGTAGTCCCGCCCGCTGCTGGAAGTTCTTGACGGCGGCCACGAAGGGCGCGTCGACGGAGGCGAGCTTATTGGAGTGCCACAGGCCCAGGCGCACCTGTGCGATGCGTACCTTGGTGCCGTTCATCCCCCAGGTGAGCGTGTTGGTCGCGTCCCCGAGGCCCGTGATGTGGTCGGTGGGCTGCAGGTAGCCAGCCGGGGCCTCGTATCCACGCCAAGCGCCCGAGGCGTCGAATTCGTAACGGCGGCCGTTCAGTTCCAGGGGCGCGGTGCGCATGACGCCGCTATCGGGGTCGAGGTAGTACCACTGGCCCCCGTCGCGCAGCCAGCCTCCCATCTGGGCACCGTTGGAGGCGAAGTAGTGCCACCCGTCGGCCAGGCGCTCCCAGCCGGTGCGCATCGCGCCCGACGATCCCAGGTAGTACCACGTGCCATCCACGCCGGTCATACCCGTACGCATGACGCCGGTGGCGGGATCCAGGTAGTACCACGATCCGCCGTCACGCAGCCATCCGCCAACGAGCGCTCCCGAGGGAGCCAGGAAGAACCAATCAGCACCATCACGCAGCCAGCCTGTGGCCATGTAGCCGCTGTCGTAGAAGAAGTAGCGCGCGCCTCCGATCCTCACCCACTGGGAGGCGGGGTAGGTGCCGTCGGCGCGCCGCCACCACCAGCCGACCGAGTCACGCATCCAGGTGCCCCTTCCGGTCTCGTCCTGCGCGCCCATCGTCGGGGGGTCGTCACTCTCCGACGAGGCCCGGGCCGCCCGATCCCCGTCGCTCGAGGCGGGGGCGGTGGGCTCGGGCACGTCCGTGGTCTCGGGGCTAGGCGAAGCCGACGGCGCGGCAGGCGAGGCGGACTGGGCAGCGGTGGAAGTGTCGGCTGCGGACTGTGGCGTAGCCTCATCCCCAGCGTCGGCGCGGGCCTGCGCGGGCAGGGCGATGAGCGCGAGGGTCAGGGCTACGGTGAGGGCGCGCGCGAGCGCACGGCGGGCGAGCGTGAGCGTCGATGCCATGACAGTGCCTTGTCGCTGGAAAACAGTTCTCCTATAAGTGTAGGATGCTCCTCACACTGCGCGGGCACGTTTGAGCCACCAACTCCACAAAACGCCGAGGCCCGGCGGCATCACACCGCTGAGCCCCGGCCTCGAACGCCGTTGCGTCCGTCAGTCCTCATTCTCGAGCGCGTCGGCCTGCTGGGCCTGCATGCGCGCGAGGTGCTCGTAGTCGGCGGCGCCGCGCCTGGGCACGTCGCGCATGGGGCGCTCGGGCGTCAGGTCCGTGAACGACGCTCCCAGGTTCACCAGGCCGCCGGACTCCATGCCCGGGCCGGGCAGGACGTCGAAGCGGCGCGCCTTTTGCAGGGCGTCAATGACGCTGGTCATGTCCTGGTTCTGGATGGCTGCGGAGATCGTGTACGCGCCCGGGTTGAAGGTCAGACGCGGAATGTCGATGTCGAGGTGACCGGTGCCCGGCTCGATCGAGGTCGGCACGTAGCAGGCGTCCATACCGTGCAGTCCCCACACGAAGACGCCTTCGCGGGTGTCGATGGAGGCGCCGAAAACCGGGGACTCGATACGCTCGTTCGCGCGGTAGTGCAGGCGCAGGCGCACGGGATCGCCCGGGTACACGAGCGACGTGGGCTGACCGGACGCGGACAGCAGTTCGATGCGCTCGATCATGGCCTCACCGCTGCCGAAGCGCGTGCCACCACCCTCGACCTCGACGGCGTGGTGAGCGACGTCGGAGTAGGTGTCGATAACCTCGGCTGCCGCACCCACGTCGACGAGCGTGCCGTGATCCAGCCACGCGGCCTGGTCACAGAAGGTGCGCATCTGCTCGAGGCCGTGGGACACGACGACGACCGTACGCCCCTGATCCTTGAGCTGGGCAAACTTGTCCATGCACTTGTTCTGGAATTCCATGTCGCCCACGGCCAGGACCTCGTCGACGAGGAGGATGTCCGGCTCCACATGGATGGACACGGAGAAGCCCAGGCGCACGTACATGCCCGACGAGTAGTTCTTCACCGGCTGATCGATGAAGCGCTCGACGCCGGAGAAGTCGATGATCGCATCCAGCTTGGAGTCGATCTCCTTCTTGCTCATGCCCAGGATCGCGCCGTTGAGGTAGATGTTCTCGCGGCCCGACAGCTCGGGGTGGAAGCCGGAGCCGACCTCGAGCATGGCGGCCATGCGCCCCGTCGAGGAGATCGTTCCCCTGTCCGGGGTGAGGATCTTCGCGATGCACTTGAGCAGCGTCGACTTGCCCGAACCGTTGTGTCCGAGCAGGCCGAATGTCTTGCCCTGCGGGATCTCGAACGAGACGTCGTCGAGGGCCCAGAACTCCTCGAACTGAGCGCGCGAACGCTGCAGGAACGCGCCCTTGAGGGACTGGTTGCGGTTCTTGTAGATGCGGAAGCGCTTGGAGACGCCCTCCACCGAAATCGCGTTCGTCATCAGAGTTCCTCCACGATTCGTGCCGAGAAGCGGCGGAAGATCAGCGAGCCGAGGCCGAAGATGCCGAAGGCCCAGGCGGCGCAGCCGAGCCACACCTGCCAGGACGGCATCGCGAAGCCGTACAGCGTCGAGCGGTAGGCCTCGAGGAAGAGCTCGGCGGGGTTGAGACGGAAGATCGTGACGATCGGGAGGGGCTCGCCTCCCCAGGTCCATCCCTTGGCCGCCAGGTCGGTCTGGACCTTGTTGAGCATCGAGAGAGAGAAGACGACGCCGGAGGCGTACATCCAGATCTGGTTGAAGATCTGCCACAGGTGCGAAATATCGCGGAAGTAGACCGAGGCAACCGACAGGATGAGGCCCATGCCGATCACGAAGAGCATCGCTAGCAGGGTAATGACGATAACCGCGGGAATCATGAGCAGCACGCCGGGGCCGCCGGCGATGCACATGATGAGGATGATGACGCCCAGCTCAAAGGCAAAGTCGTAGGCCAGCGCCAGGACCGAGGAGTAGATGAGGACCTGACGCGGGAAGTAGACCTTGGTGAGCAGGCCGGAGTTACCCACGAGGGAATCCATGCCGCGCTGGATGCCGCTCGACAGGAAGTTCCAGGCGATGACGCCCACGCCAATCCACAGCGCGAAGGAGGACAGTCCCGAGTTCACACCCTTGTCGGCCTCGCCGCGGAAGACGACGCCGAAGATCAGCGCGTACACGGCGATCGTGGCGATCGGGTTGATAAAGGACCACAGGCGGCCGAGCGCGGTGCCCTTGAACTCCGAGGAGATCGAGCGCTGCGCCATGCGCACCGTCAGGTCAATGACCCGTTTCGTCTCAGACACGGCTACTCCCATCGCTTCTGTCGTGGTCAGGAAATCTATTCTACTTGCCGGCGGCCGGCGTGAGCACGAGGTAGCGCTGCGTGAACTCCACGATCACGACGCTGGGCTTGTAGGCCTCGATGAGGGCGGCAACGTCCGTCGGCTGCTCGGTGTCGAGGCCGTGGCCGACCTGGATCGTGTATTCGAAGGTAGCGGCGACCTCGGGTCCCAGGTTGTTGCCCTGGGAGTCACGCACGATGAGCGCGGTGCCGCGTCCGTTCGGGTTGTAGGTGAGTGCTGGCTTGTTCTGGAAGTCGACGGGGCTGGCCAGGGACACCTCGGGGGCGCCCGTCACCTCGGCCAGGCGCGCGGCGGTGTCGGCCAGATCGTCGCGAGTCTCCAGCTGCAGAAGGTGGACGCTACCCGGGTCCTGCTCGTAGGTGGGGACCGCCCACGGGCCACTCTGGGCGGAGGCTCCCAGGGCCTCGTACTCGTTGGGGGCGTCCACGCTGCTCACGCCGGACGGCGTCAGGGAGGGCAGGCCCTCAAGCTGGGGGTTCACCGCAGCCAGGCAGGACAGCGTCTGGTTCCACGCGACGTGCGCGGCGTAGGGCGACCAGTGGGGGTTGACCGCCGAGTACAGCGGGGCCTCGCTCCCCTCGCGGGCCTCGCGCAGGCCCTCGCGCACGTCCACCCACGCGCGGGTAGGCAGCGCCGAGCGCATGAGATCCAGGGAGGTCGTGCCCATCAGCGGGTCGGTCCACTGGGGCAGCTTATCGGAGTAGATGTCCCACGTGGCCGGGGCGGGCATGAAGAGCGCGGTCGCGCCCTGCTCGCTCGCGGCGGTCTCGATACCGCTCATGTAGCGGTCCCACGCGCTCACCTGCTCGGGGGTGGGGCGCACACGGCCCAGTGCCTGGGAGAAGTTCGCGTTGAAGACGTCGGAGAGGAACAGGTAGCCGTCGCGGCCCTGAACGTAGGTGGTCACGCCGGTCATAGACTGCTCGAACGAGGCCTGGGCAGCGTCCGTGGGCAGGTAGCCCGCCGTGCCGGCGACTCCGGGCGTCCACGGACCCACGTCGGCGCGCGGGGTGGGGGCGCAGACCTCGGGCAGGGATTGGGGTGTGGTGCGCGCGAAGGACGAGGCCTGGGCGGCGGGTGCGGGCACCTGAGGAGCGGGGTGGGTGGCCTTGTACCAGGTGCCAACGCCGGTGGCCGCGCACGCGCCCGCAAGGAGAACCGCGAGGGGCACGTAGTGGAGGCGGCGCTTCCACGAGCCGGCGGGAACGCCCTCGTCGAAGGAGACATCGCGCAGACCGGACTCGGATTCCTTGAACTGGCCGGCGACCTTCTTCTCACTCACTTGGTCTCCTCCTCGCTGCGTGCGGCCGCCTCTTCGGCCTCCATGACCGTCGCGATCCTGGTCGAGGACAGGGCTGGCGTGACAATGCGGCGTGCCACGGCATCGTACGTGGGACGGAAGTGCTCGATGAGCTTGTCCATCCATCCGGGCAGGTAGTTCTTCAGGCTCATCGCGGGCTTCTCAATGAGGTGCCACGACAGGTAGGCCAGGATGTGCACGGTCACGACGACCGTCAGGTGGTAGGCGATCCAGCCGCGATCCTGCAGGTGGAAGTAGGCGGCGAACGCCATGATCGGCCATGCGTAGATGTAGATGCCGTAGGACAGGTCGCCGTGCTTCTCCCAGTTCTGCAGGGGCAGGCGAATCGCCAGGTACATGAGGAAGTACAGGAAGCCGTACTGGCCGACGATGTTCCAGCCGCCCGACGCATACGACAGCAGGCCGAAGATGAGGCCGCCCCACGCCAGGCGCGAGTCCATGGGGATCTTGTCGCCGTAGAGCGTGAAGAGCATGCCGAAGGCAAAGGGGCCCAGGAACATCAGCATGTAGGGGTCGCGCAGCAGGTAGTTGACGTTGGCGACCTGGCCCGCGCCCATCCACTGCAGGGCGTTGAGGGCAATCAGCACGAGGGCGAAAGCGCCGCCCACCTTGCGGTTCGCGAGCGCTCCAAACAGGCCGAGGATCGCCACCAGGATGTAGGCCTTGAACTCATAGATGAGCGTCCAGGCCGAGCCGTTCCAGTCACGGGCGCCGTGCAGGATGAAGTAGGGCAGGTTCTCGCCCATGCCGGCGATGTTGCGCTGGCCCAGGTTCAGCCACATGTTGTTCACGAAGTACGTGAGCGGGGACTCGGTGGCCGGGTGCAGGTAGCCGGAAATGTTGTGGTAGGTGTGCCAGTAGGCGATCGGCGCGAGGATACCGACCGTGAAGAGCAGGGCCGCCCAGAAAGCGGGGAAAATACGCAGAACGCGGCGCCACATGTAGCGCCAGATCGTCGCACGCCCCATACGCGAGCGCGTGATCAGGAAGCCCGAGAAAAAGAAGAAACCAGCGACGGCGACGCCACCGATGGACTGCTCCTTGGAGATCTGCACGCCCAGGTCCTCGCCGCCGTAGAAACCAGCGATCGGGCCAGCGTGCGAGAAGATGACCATGAAGGCCATCAGCCAGCGCAAAAACCCAATCGAGTTGGACCTGGAGTTGAATGCCTGCGCGACGGACTGGGGCGTGTGGGGGGCCGCAGCCCGAATCGTGGAGGCCAGGCTCATCGCTCACCCTTCATGGATCGGATCCTATGGACGGCACCACGGGCCGCGCGGTACGCCGGCTTGAGGGCGTTCCCCAGTCCCGGGGTACGCACCATGATGTTGGTCTTGACGGCACCCAGCAGGTTCGGGACCGTGCCCATGCGCGCCTTGAGGAAGGGCACCTGGTCGATCGCGAAGGCGGGCATCATCGAGGAGGTCGCCGCCAGCTTGTACTCGAGGTAGCCGTAGTACACGCCCGCCCACTTCGGGGTCATGACGGGGCGCACGTAGTAGCCGCGCGACAGGACCGCGTAGGACAGGAGACGCTCGATGACGTGAGCCAGGGAGCCGTCCTTGTAGCCGCCTTCCTCCGGGAAGTCCTCGGGGACGAGGCCGGCGCCGGTCAGCAGGGACAGGGCCTCCGGGCGCGCGATGAACATGGAGCCGTAGGGGGCCAGCGGCTGGTGGTCGTCGAAGGGGACGGTGATGCCGACCTTCTTGGCGAAGTCGCGGGCGGGGGCGCGGTTCGCGAACCACGCGTGGCCCATCGTCGGGTAGCCCATGTGCGGCATGGGTGCAATCACCATTCCCAGGCCCGGGTGGGCCGCGAACTCCGCGAGGATGCTGGCCACGTGATCGGAGGAGGCCAGCAGGTTGTCGTAGAGGTGCTCCTTGAAGAGCTGGGCGGCGTTGTAGTCGTCCTGGACGGACTTCTTGGAGTGGATCTTCACGACGATGTCGTACTCGCCGGAAGTGAGCACGTCGTTGCAGTCCACCAGGAACGCGCCGATGTCGCGGCCGCGGTTGGAGGACACGACGCGCACGTCGGCGTCCACGCCTCGTTCCTGGGCGCGCGCCTCGATGAGGGCCTTGTTCTCCTCGTTCGAGGTCGTGGCCACCAGGTGGTAGCCGGCGGGCAAGACGCTCAGGCGGTCGAGGATCTCGTCTGCCATGTCGGCGTAGAAGATGTGTGCGACCGCGAGAATCTTCAGGGAGGCGGCGGCGTCAAGGGTGGCCTGGTCGGCTCGCGGAGAGATGACGGTCGTCAGGCCCGCGTTTGTCACAAGGTCACGCGGACGCGAGGTGCGCGCAAGGTTCGTGAGGATCAGGTCGGTGTCGTAGCCTGCCTTACCCGCCAGCTCCAGCATGTCCGCACCGATGATCGCGTGGCGGTCCAGGTAGAGCGGGTCGTGGAAGAGGTTGCGGCGCTTGAGGATCGGGCAGCCGTCCGCGAGCAGCATCGACGCGTTGTCGAAGACGGGGTTGCGCGAGGGGTAGTCCTCGCGCGGGTATGCCACGACATGCGTGTAGCCGAGGTTGCCGAAGTACTCCGTGAAGCGCGACTCGTGCCACTGGATCGAGTCGTTGTAGGAGCGGATCGGGGGCATCTCATCCCAGTACTTGCGGAAGTCCGGGGAGCTGAGCAGCGGGTTGCGCACGGCAATCCAGTGGGACTGGATGTGGCGCGGCATACGAGTGGCCGCCAGGAAGGGGTGGGGACGCACCTCGTCGTGTTCGGTGATGCCCCAGAAGTCCACCGCTCCGGCGGCGTCCACGCGGTCGAAGAGGTTCTTCCACGGGTTGATGGGGGCGAAGAAGGTGTAGTTGAAGAGGATCAGCTCGTCGATCTGACCGAGGCGGTCCCAGCCGAAGCGAGCGATGCCGTCGCGGTAGCCGCCCACGTCGAAGCCGGTGTTTTCGCGCTCGAAGACATCGGTGGCACCCTTGAGGAGGCGCCCACGAGCAGTGTCGTCCAGAGGAGAGTTGGAGACGACGAGGATCTCGTCGAGGTACTCGCGCAGCGAGGTCAGGCACTCCACGATGTAGTCGTCGACGAGGCCCTGGGGATCAAAGAACAGGAGAATACCGGCGCGCTTCACGGCCTTACTCCCCCGTGCCGTCGACGGTGGCCAGGATCTGGCGGATCTTCGTGGCGTCGCCCCACACTCCGGGCGAGTCGTAGGGACGATCCGGGAAGGCCCCGTACTCGAGGGTGATGTCCAGGTCGTTCTCGCGGATGTAGGATTCGACGCGGTCGGCGAGGCTCATGGGTTCGCCGCTGCAGATGTTGATGATGCCGGTGACCTCGTCCTGGGAGACGGCGGCAGCAATCTGGTAGGCCAGTCCCTGAATGGAGATGAAGTCGTAGAGGTTCTTGCCCGTGGTGAAGGGGAAGGTCTTCTTGCCTTCCTGGGCGGCGGCCAGGAGCTTGGAGAAGATCGAGGAGCCGTGCGCGTCGTCGCCGACGATGTAGTAGCCGCGCAACCACTGCATGGTCGCGCCGTGCTTGGTGGTCAGCAGCGACGTGATCTGTCGCAGCGCGTTCTTGGAGATGCCGTACAGCGAGGCGGGGTTGCACGCGGAGTTTTCGTCGATGGCACCTTCCCAGTAGCCGACCTCGTGCATGGAACCCATGACGGCCAGGTGGGTGCAGCCGCCCTCGAGGAGATTCTCGATGAAGTGGTAGTGGGCGGGCAGGTCCTCGATGTGGGCCGGCGAGTTATGCACAAAGCCGTCACGCCACGCGAGGTGCAGGACCACGTCCGGGCGTCCGAGCTGGTCGTAGATGTCAGCGTCGCCGCTGAAAATCTGGGTGTCGATGCGGCGCGCGCGCTCGTCGACACCGTCGAGGCGGAAGTCCACGACGCTGACGTCGAGGCCGCGCTCCAGCAGGGCGTGAACAATGTGGCGGCCAATGTAGCCGCCGGCTCCGGTAACGAGGACAGTCTTCACCATGTCAGCCAGTCTATCAAGGCGTAGGCGCTACGCAGCTCCGCCCCGCGTTGTGTGCCGTGACGCACCCACCGATCCCGGCCTCGTTCGCGAGGCCGACTCCCTATCGTCGAGGACGCGAGGCGGTGCGGTGGCGCAGCGCGCGAGGCAGGGCGAGGAGCCCCTGGAGGACTCCGCGGGCGACCGGCCCCCGTCCGCCCGAGCGCACTGCCCGAGCAATCGAGCGGGCGATGGCGCGCGCGACGACGCCCCAGGGGGCATGCTGGGCGGCAACGATGATGCGGTTGCGTGCGTTCACCCGCAGGAACATGGGCGAGGACGTGCCCGAGGAGGCCGCGTGCTCATGGTCGACGACGGCACCGGCAACGAAGCGCACCTCATACCCAGCTTCGCGCAGCTTGTAGGACAGGTCGGTGTCCTCGTAGTACATGAACAGGTCCGTGCGCACTCCCCCGACAGCTCGCCACGCGTCGGCGTCGATCGCACAGGCGCCGCCGCACAGGCCGAAGACCTCGGGGGCAGGAAGCGGGGAGTTGGCGGGGTCCAGCCAGGAGCGGTCATAGCCATTGCCGGCGTGATCGACCTCGTTGCCGGTGGAGTTGATGAGAACCTGCCCACCGCTGTCTCCGTCGGCGACGCGCGTCCAGCGGCTGCCGTCGCGGGCGACGAGGAACTCCGTGTCGGAGGGGGTGGAGGGACGCCAGGTGCCGGTCAGGAGGATGAGCGCGGTCGTGGCGCCCACGGCCTCGCCCAGGGGTACCAGGAGGGCATCGAGGAATCCGTCGCGCACTGTCGCGTCGTTGTTGAGTAGGACGAGGGCATCTTCGCTCAGGCCGGCCGCTCCTGCCATGACACCGGCGCCGAAGCCGTCGTTCGTCCCGGCGTTGACGAGGGAGACGCGCGCGGGATCGGCGGCGCTGCGCAGCTCATCGAGTCCTTCGCGCAGGACGATGAGCGAGTCGTCGTCGGATCCGTTGTCGACGATGACGAGGTGGTCCCCCTCCCCCATCTGCGGGGCGATGGAGTGGGCGGCGCGCAGGGTGAGCGGCGCATTCTTCCAGTTGACGAGGATGACCCTCGCGCTGCGCGCCCTCATCGGTCGCCCGCCAGGGACGCGTAGATGGCGGCGTGAGCGGCGGCGGAGGCCTCCCACGTGTAGTCGCGGGCACGCTCGATACCGGCTGCGGCGAGCCGGTCGTGCTCGCTGCCGGCAGCTGCCTCAAGGGCTTCGGCCAGGGCCGAGGCGTCGGTGGCCGGCACGAGGAGACCGGCGTCACTACCCGTAATCTCCGCCATGCAGGTATCCGCGCTGGTCACGACGGGCGTTCCGTGCGCCATGGCCTCGAGGACGGGCAGGCCGAAGCCCTCCCAGATCGAGGGGAAGGTGAAGACGCGGGCGCCCGCATACGCGCAGGCCAGGTCGGCATCGTCGAGGCGTCCGAGGACGTGGACGCGCTCGGGCGGCAGCGGCGCGTCGGTGGGGTCGGTTCCCCATCCGGCAGGTCCGACGAGGACGAGGTCAAGGTCGGTCCCGCGCATCTGCTCGTAGGCCGCAAGCAGGGTGGGCAGGTTCTTGCGGGGCTCGCGGGTGCCCACCCACAGGACGTAGGGGCGTTCGAGTCCGTGGCGGGAACGGAACTCCTCCACCTGCGCATCGGTGACGGGAGTGTGGCTCAGGCCGTGCGGGATGACGGTGATGCGCGAGGCGTCCAAGCCTGCTTCGATACAGTCGTCAGCGGTGGCCTGGGAGGGGACGATGATGGCATCGGCGCGCTTCCTGGTGATCTCGAGGGCGCGGTGAAAGTACGCGGAGCCGTGGGCCGTGAAATGGTCTGGGTCGCGCAGGAAGGCGACGTCATGGACGGTGACGACCAGGGGGCGCGAGGTCGGCGGGATCGCCCACGTGGTCGCGTGCACAACAGCCGCTCCCCCGCCCGATCCGACGCCGAGCATCCGGTCGACGCTGGGGGTACCCAGCCGATCCCAGGCGGCGTACAGGGCGCGGCGAGGCAGCGCCGAGTTGAGCACGGGGATGGTCAGGCCTACCTCGCTCGGTGTGGGCTCGCCCGCGCCGCGCCGCGCGGCGATGCCGATAGCATGCACACCCTGGTCTGCCAGGCGGCCTGCGACCTCGACGATGTACCGGCCAGACCCTCCGGGCACCGGCTGCCACATTTGCTCGACGACCATTCCAACGTTGACGCTCATACATCTAGGGTAGTTCACGGGCGCGCGGGGCCAGGAACAAAAGTATCCGCGAGCGCAAAATGGCATACGATAAGGGGAATAGTTGTTGCTCCCGACCCAATGGGGATGATCGTGGCCCACTCCGTTTCTCACTCGCATCCGATCCGCGTCTTGCTGGACGGCACCGCGATCCCCGCAGACCTGGGCGGCGTTGGCCGCTACGTGGACGACCTGGTGCCGGAGCTGGTCGAGCAGGGCGTTGACCTGACGATGGCCGTCCAAGAGCGCGACGCCGAGCACTTCGCGACGCGCCTGCCTTCGGCCCGCATCATCCCGATTTCGCAGCGCTTCGAGTCCCGTCCCGCGCGTATGGCGTGGGAGCAGACGGGCCTACCCAAGCTGATCCGTAAGGTCCGCCCCGACGTCCTGCACTCCCCGCACTACACGTCCCCGCAGTTCCCGGGCGTGCCCGTCGTCATCACGCTGCACGACGCGACGTTCTTCTCGCACCCGCAGGCGCACTCGCGTCTCAAGCAGCGCTTCTTCACGGCGGCGATTCGCCGCGCGATTCGCCGCGCGGACGCCCTCATTGTGCCATCCCTGGCCACGCGCGACGAGACGATCAAGTACGCGGGCGGTGACCCGTCGCAGTTCTACGTGGCCTACCACGGCGTGGATCGCTCGATCTTCCACCCGGTCTCGGACGCCGAGCGCGAGCGCGTCAAGGCGTCCCTGGGCTTGGAGGGCCGCGACTACATTGGCTTCCTGGGCACGCTGGAGCCCCGCAAGAACGTGCCGAACCTGGTGCGTGGCTGGGTGAAGGCCGTCTCGGACCGCCCGAATCCGCCGGCCCTCGTGCTGGCCGGTGGCAAGGGGTGGGACGAGGACATCGACCCCGCCCTGGCCTCGGTGCCCGAGCACCTGACGGTCCTGCGCCCCGGCTACCTGCCCCTCGAGGATCTGCCCGGTTTCCTGTCGGGCTGCGTCATCCTGGCTTACCCCTCGATTGCGGAGGGCTTCGGACTGCCGGTCCTGGAGGCGATGAGCTGCGGTGCCGCGACGCTGACGACCCGCCTGACCTCCCTGCCGGAGGTTGGCGGCGACGCCGTCGCCTACTGCGACATCGACCCCAACTCGATCGCTCAGGCTCTCACGGAGCTGCTGGACGATCCTGCTCGTCGCGAGGCTCTTGGCGCTGCTGCGATTCCGCGCGCCGACGAGTTCACGTGGGCCCGCGCCGCTTCGGTCCACATCGAGGCATTCCGCGCCGCCGCCCGTTCCTGAGTCGACCGCGCTCGAAGGAGATCGCCGCATGCCCACGTCCGCCCCGCAGCGCCGCACGTTTATCGCCGCGTTCGTGCTCGTCGCCGCGGCGATTGTGGCCTCGTTGGCGTGGGTCATCGCTTCCCCGGTGGGGTCTTCCCCGGACGAGGACTTCCACGTCGGTTCCATGTGGTGTCCTCCGCCGGTGGACGAGACGGGCTGCCAGATTTCCACTAAGGACGGCGAGAAGGCCGTCATGGTGCCGCAGTCGCTGGCCAAGGAGTACGTCACCTGCTACGCCTTCGACCACGATAATTCCGCTCTGTGCACCCTCAACGCCTCGGACGAGGAGCTGGCGCCGACCCTGCGCTGGGACGACGGAAACTACCCCTGGGGCTACTACCAGTTCGCTCACCTCTTCGTGCAGCGCTCGACGAGCCACGCGGTGTTGGCGTTGCGCACGGTGAACACGCTGCTCGCGGTTGGCCTGATCGGCGCGATCATCGCTCTGGCAGATTCTGGGTTGAAGCGCGCAATCAGCGTTGCCGTGACGGTCGCGTGGCTGCCGATGGGCTTCTATTTCGTTGCGGGCATGAACCCCTCATCGTGGGCGATGACAGGCACGTTTGCGTTTGCCACTGGGCTACTGGCCGCCACCCGTTCGGTGGGAGCGCGTCGCATGGGCCTGATCGCCTGCGCAGCGGCCGGCGCGGTCTTGGCCTGCACGTCCCGCGGCGACAGCGCCTTCTTCCTCTTCGTCATCACCGTCGCGCTGGCCTTCGCAGTGCCCCTGAGTAGGCGGGTCATTCCCGAGGCAACCCTGGCATGCATCGCGTCCGTCGTGGGCATCTGGGTCATGGCGCGCACGAACGTGGCTGCCTCGCACCTGGGCTCGAGTAACGAGATGGCGGGATACTCTCTCTCGCACATCCTGTGGCTGAACGTCTTGTCGCTTCCCACATACCTGCGCGGCTTTGTGGGGCACGGCCTCGGCCCCGGCTGGAACGATGTCTCCTATCGAGGCACGGTCTCTTTCGGCGCAAGCCTCGTGGTCCTCGCGGTCCTGTGCTGGTCGCTACGCCAGCTCACCTGGCGCAAGGCGCTCTCAGCCATCACAGTTTTCGGCGCAATCACGGGTGTTCCGGTAGTCATCGGCCTGCGCGGTCATTTCAACAACGTTCACGTCTACCAGCCACGCTACATGCTGCCGCTCTTCGCGGTATTCCTCCTCATGCTCCTGGCCCCCTCCCCCGCACGCGCGAACGATGAGGGGCGGCGCGTGGGCAGCGAGGCATTCCGCCTCCCCACCAGCATCGCCGGTCGCGTGGCCACGGGGCTCGTGGCGGCACTGTGGGCACTCACCAACGCCCGCGCCCTCTACCTCGTCATCGAGCGCTACGCGTTCGGGCGCACGCAGCACGGCTACCCGATCGACCTGGCGACGCGGAACCTGAGCGCGGGCAACGAGTGGTGGTGGCCGACGGCTCCGATCGGCCCGATGGCCGTGTGGATCATTGGCACTCTCACCGGCGCTATCGCGATTGGCCTGGCCGTTGTCCTGTGGCAACGCTCCCCCGAAACACAGCCCGAGCCTCGTCGATAGCCACTTCACACCCACGCCGTTCACAAATCCACTTAATAGTGCTATGCTCGAACATGTAGCACCCAAGCGGCTTCTATGAACGAAAGGTGATCGCATGCCCACGACCAACGTCGGCACGCTCAGCGAGCCCCAATTCAACATCCTGAACGCACTGGCCAAGGCAGACGCTCCCCTCACGCAGCGGGCGCTGTCGGAGGCCACCGGCATGAGCCTGGGGCGCGTCAACACCGCTACCCGCGAGTGCGAGGCCGCCGGCTACACCGACGATCGCGCGATCACCGATGCGGGCCGCGAGGCCCTCGAGCCCTACCGCGTCACGGGCGCCGTCATCATGGCCGCGGGCCTGTCCTCGCGCTTCGCTCCCATCAGCTACGAACGCCCCAAGGGCACGCTCAAGGTGCGTGGGGAGATCCTCGTCGAGCGTCAGATCCGCCAGCTCCACGAAGCCGGCATCACAAACATCGCGCTGGTCGTTGGCTACAAGAAGGAATACTTCTTCTACCTGGCCGACAAGTACGGCGTCGACATCGTCGTCAACCGCGAATACGCCACGCGCAACAACAACGGCTCACTCTGGCTCGTCAAGGACCGCCTGGACAACACCTACGTGTGCTCCTCGGACGATTACTTCACCACGAACCCCTTTGAGCCCTATGTCTACAAGGCTTACTACTCGGCGAACTACATCGAGGGCCCCACCGACGAGTGGTGCATCAAGACCGGTCCGGGCGATCGCATCACGGGCGCAACCGTGGGCGGAGCCGACGCGTGGGTCATGCTCGGCCACGTCTACTTCGACCGTGTTTTCTCCGCGAAGTTCCGCGAGATCCTCGAGCAGGTCTACCACCTGCCCGAGACGGTGTCGAAGCTCTGGGAGTCCATCTACCTGGATCACATCAAGTCGTTCGACATGGTGATCCGCCGCTACCCGGACGGCATCATCCACGAGTTCGACTCGGTCGACGAGCTGCGTACCTTCGACCCCCTCTTCATGGAGAACGTGGACTCTGAGGTCTTCGACCACATCGTCGAGACTCTGGGCTGCGCAAAGTCGGAGATCCGCGACTTCTACCCCCTCAAGCAGGGCATCACAAACCTGTCATGCCACTTCGCTGTGGGCGATGAAGAATATGTCTACCGTCACCCGGGCATCGGCACGGAGAAGATCGTGGACCGCAGCGCTGAGTTCGCTGGCTTGCACCTAGCCGCCGAACTCGGCATCGACGATACCTTCATCACGGGTGACCCGGCAGCGGGATGGAAGCTCTCACGCTTCGTGCGCGACGTGCGCAACCTGGACGTAACCCGCCCTGAGGAACTGAAAGCGGCCATGGAGATGGACCGCGCGCTGCACACCTCCGGCCGAGTCCTGGACCGCTCCTTCGACTTCGTCACCGAAGGCTTGCGCTACGAGGGTCTCCTGAAGACCTTCGGCCCAATTGATGTGCCCGGCTACTTTGAGCTGCGAGACAAGGTCCTGCGCCTCAAGGCTTTCGCGGACGCGGACGGGTTCGAGGTCGTCCCCTCGCACAACGATTTCTTCCCCCCGAACTTCCTGGTGGATAACGATGGCAACATCAGCCTCATCGACTGGGAGTACGCGGGCATGTCGGACATGGCAGCCGACTTCGGCACGATGACCGTGTGCACGGCGGAGATGACCCGCGAGCGTGCTCACGCCGCGCTGGAGTTCTACCTGGGTCACGCCCCCAGCGAGGCCGAGGAGCGCCACTTCTTCGCCTACGAGGTCTTCGCCGGCTGGTGCTGGTACCTGTGGGCGCTGGTCAAGGAGGCCGAGGGCGACGACGTGGGCGAATGGCTCTACATCTACTACTCGCACGCGACGCGTACGATCGATTCCCTGCTCGCTTCGTACGAGGCCACCTCGGCCTCGGGCGCGCAGGTCTCCCAGGAGGGTGAGCTGGCATGAAAACTCAACACGGCGGCAAGCGTTACGGTATTTTCTCGGGTGTCCTGTGGGGCCTCGACACGGTCGTGCTGGCGATCGCCCTGGCTATGATTCCGTTCGCCGACTTCGGCCAGTCGGCGCTGGCGGGTGCGGTCCTGCACGACGTCGCGTGCGCCGTGATCCTGTTGGCATACATGGGGATGCGTGGCCGCCTGAAGGACACCGCGAAGGCACTGCGCACCCGCCCTGGCAAGTCGGTGATTGCGGCTGCCCTGCTGGGCGGCCCGATCGGCATGAGCGGCTACCTCATCGCGATCGACAACATCGGCCCGGGGCTGACCGCGATCATCTCGACGTTCTACCCGGCGCTCGGCACGCTGCTGGCGTTCGTGCTCCTCAAGGAGCGGATGGCGCCTCGCCAGATCGTTGCCCTGCTAGTGGCGCTCGCGGCGATCGTGGCGACGGGCTGGTCGGCGACGTCAGAGCCGGTGGAAGGTGGTAACGCGATCCTGGGCGTCGCCGGCGCCCTGGCCTGCGTGATCGGTTGGGGCTCCGAGGCCGTGATCCTCACGTGGGGCATGCGCGACGAGGCCGTGGATAACGAGGTGGCCCTCCAGATCCGCGAAACGACCTCGGCGGTCGTGTACCTGTTCGTCGTGGCGCCGATCGCGGGAGTCTTCGGCTTCACGCTGCATTCGCTGGCCCACCTGTCGGCGGGCGTGGTGGCTCTCGCCGGCCTGGCGGGTACGGCCTCGTACCTGTTCTATTACAAGGCTTTGTCGGCCATCGGCGCCTCGCGAGGCATGGCCCTGAACATTTCCTACTCGGCGTGGGCGATCATCTTCGCTCTCGTCCTGCAGGGCACGGTGCCCACGGCCACCCAGGTGGTGTGCTGCGTCGTGATCCTCGTGGGTACGGTCCTGGCGGCCACCTCCAACTGGGGTGACCTGCTTCCCAAGCGAACGGAGAAGGTCACGAGCTCCCAGGCGTGAGACAATGGCGGGTGGGCGCACGCGCGCTCACCCGCCATTGTCATATTCGGAGGACTGATGACGACACCCGATCACGACCTGCGCAAGGTCCAGAAGCTCCTGACGTTGATCCTGGCCGAGCTGGACCGGGTGTGCCGACACATCGGAGTGTCCTACGCGATCTACGGCGGCACGGCGATCGGCGCGATCCGCCACGGCGGCTTCATTCCGTGGGATGACGACATCGACGTGATGATGACGCGCGCCGACTACGAGCGTTTCTTGGCCGAGGCACCCGCCCTGCTGGACGAGCGTTTCCGCCTGGATAACACGCGCACGCGCGACGATTTCCCCTTCATGTTCACGAAGATGGTCATGCCGGGAACCCTGTTGATCCCCGAGGCGGACAAGGACTCGAAGTACCGGATGCCCTTCTTCCTCGACATCCTGCCCCTGGATGAGATTCCCGCCGACGAAAAGGCCTTCCAGGAGATGTCGCGCCAGTCATGGCTGTGGGGGCGCCTGCTGTTCCTGCAGGGTACGCCTCGCCCACACCTGATCAACACGCCGGCGTGGAAGAAGGCACTGATTTTCTCGGCGACGACTCTCGCACACCTGGGCCTGAAAGTTGCGCGCGCGACGCCGGCGAGCCTGCAGGCCCGCTGGGAGCGCGCGGTTCGCCGCTACGAGGGCACGGGCACTGGCGTATACGCCGACTTCACGATGCGCGACCCGCAGAACTGGATCGTGCGCGAGGAGGAGTTCTTCCCCACCCGCGACGTTCCCTTCGAGGACATCACGGTCATGATCCAGAACGAGTATGACGCCCTGCTGCGCCGCGGATACGGCGACTACATGCAGTTGCCTCCCCCGGAGAAGCGCTACAACCACGAGGCCGCGGTCATCGACTTCGGCCCCTACGCCGAGGCCCTGTAGGCCTCGTCCCCTGAGACGATCGGAGAACTGATGAGCGCAGCAGACCCCGCAACCCTGGCAGCCATTCAGCGCGTCACCAAGCGCTGCCTCGCCGAGATCGACCGCGTGTGCGCCCTCCTCGACCTGCGCTACGTCGCCTACGGTGGCACAGCGATCGGAGCTGTGCGCCACCAGGGCTTCATCCCGTGGGATGACGACGGGGACGTGTGCATGCCGCGGGAGGATTACGAGCGTTTCATCGCCGAGGCCCCCGCCCTCCTCGGGGACGAGTTCTTCATCGCCTCCCCCGCCACTCACCCCAACTATCCGATCAGCTTCGGCGTGCTGGGCTTGAAGGGCTCCGAGTTCGTTTCGAAGGTCGCGAAGGACCGCTCCTTCCGCATGCCTATCGGCGTGGACCTGTTCGTCCTGGATGAGATCGCGGACGACCCCGGTCGCTTCCGCGCCCAGTCGCGCGGCACGTGGCTGTGGGCGCGCCTCATGTTCCTGCGTTCCATCCCCAACCCGCCGACGGGCCTGCCCACGCCCGCGCGCCAGCTGGCCTCCGCGGCGATGGCCTGCGCCCACTGGGGCATGCGGGCGCTGCGCGTCAACGAGGCCTCGCTGTACCGGCGCTGGCTGCGCGCCGCCCTCAAGGGCCGCGAGAACCCGCAGAAGGCAGCCGACGGCTCAATCCTGTTCGGCGATTTTTCGACGCGTGACCCACGTCGCTGGAGCGCCTCCGAGGCTGAGCTCTTCCCGGCTCGCTCCGTTCCTTTCGAGGACATCACGGTGCGCATCCCCGCCGCGTACGACGTCGTGCTCACGCGCGGCTACGGGGATTACATGCGCATTCCGGATCCTGACGATCGGGTGACCCACGAGCCCTTCCACATCGTTTTTGGACCCAACGATCCGGGGCCCGAGGCCCCCGAGGAGGCCGGCGCGTGAGCGAGAAGGACACCACGGCCTCGTCCCTTCCTGACGCGCAGGCCGCCGGCGACGCGCAGGTCGAGGCCACGGAGGAGGCCCTCGAGTCGCGCGGCCAGCTGGGGCGCGACTACCTGTGGAACACGGCCGCCTCCCTCATGTCGAGCCTCGCCGTGGTCATCATGGGCGTGGCGATCATGCGCTCGGGCGCCACAGATTCCTTTGCACGCGCCCAGTACGGCCTGTTCACGCTCGCACTGGCGATCGGCCAGCAGTACCAGACGGTGGGCCTGTACGAGGTGCGCACCTTCCACGTGACGGACGTGCGGCGACGCTTCGATTTTGGAACCTACCTGTCCACGAGGCTGTTGACTTGCCTCGTGATGGTGAGCCTGATCCTGCTCCACTCGTGGAACTCCTCGACGAAGGATCCCTACCCCGCCTTCACGGTCATCGCCGCGATGGCTCTCCTGCGCATTTTCGACGCCTTCGAGGACGTGTACTACTCGGAGTTCCAACGCTCGGGCCGCCTCGACATCGCGGGCAAGGCCTGCTTCGCCCGCATTTTCACGACGACGTTCCTGTGGTCGGGGCTCTACTGGTTCACCCAGGACCTCCTCGCGTCCACGATCATTACCTTCG
This sequence comes from Schaalia dentiphila ATCC 17982, assembly GCF_000154225.1. NCBI lineage: Bacteria > Bacillati > Actinomycetota > Actinomycetes > Actinomycetales > Actinomycetaceae > Schaalia > Schaalia dentiphila. Next base: position 2,238,511 of record NZ_DS264586.1, read on the forward strand.
TGGTCACCTGCGTGGTGCTCGTGGTGGCCTACGGCCTGCCTGCACGTGGCGTATTCTCCCTGCTCCCCTCGTTCAATCTACGAGGCATCACCGGGATCCTGTGGGAGTGCCTGCCCCTGTTCATCGCCGCGTTCCTCAACCAGTACCTGGCGAACGCGCCGCGCTTCGCGATCCACGCGAGCCTCGGCGACGAGGAGCTGGGCGTCTTCGCGATCATCTACATGCCCGCGGTCGCGATCAACATGCTGTCGCTGTTCGTGTTCCGCCCGCTGCTCACCCGCATGGCGCTGCGGTGGGCGGAGGGCAAGCGCGTCGAGTTCCTGTCGATCGTGCGCAAGGGCCTGGTGACGACCGCTGCAGCGTTCGTCGTCGTCGCAGCTGTCACCTACTTCATCGGCGCACCTCTCCTCACCCTCGTGTTCGGCACGGACGTGTCCGGCTATGTGCCTGAGCTGATGGTGCTCGTCCTTGCGGGCGCACTCAACGCCGCCGGCGTCATCCTCTACTACGCGCTCGCGACGATGCGCCGACTGCGCGCGGTCCTCGTCGCCTACGCGGCGGCCGGCGCGACGGCCTACCTGATCGCGCCGATGCTCACGAAGTCCCACGCCATGATGGGTGCCTCACTCGCTTATGCCGCCACCATGGGGCTGCTCGCAATCCTCTTCGTCATCTTCATGCTCATCCCCGTCCCTCGCACGACCAACGAAACGGAGCCCATCAATGACTGATCGCCCCCACTCCCCCGTCAAGGTCGGCATCTTCATGGAGTTCTTCCTGCCCTACCTGGGCGGCATCGAGCGCTACCAGGATCGCCTCAGCGAGCAGCTGCGCGCCCTGGGCTACGACCTGTTCATCGTCACGTCACTGCACGACGAGTCCCTGCCTCGTTTCGAGAACAAAGACGGCCTGCGCATCTACCGCCTGCCCACCAAGGGCCTCTTCAAGCAGCGCTACCCCTTCTTCAAGCGCGACGAGCGCTTCAAGGAGACGATGGCTGCGGTGGAGGCCGAGAACGCCGACTTCTACATCGTCAACACGCGCTTCCACCTCACCAGCCTGCTCGGCGCACGCCTCGCGCATCGCCTGGGCCGCCCCGTCGCACTCATCGAGCACGGCACCGCGCACATGAGCGTCGGCAACCCATTGTTGGACTTCTTCGGAGGCATTTACGAGCACGGCCTCACACACTTCGTCAAGAAGCACGTGACCTCCTACTACGGGGTGTCGCGCAACTGCAACAAGTGGCTGCGCCACTTCGGGATCGAGGCCTCGGGGGTCTGGTACAACGCGGTGACGCCGGAGGATACGGCCGTGGCGGACGACCGCTACGAGCGCGAATGGCCGCGAGGCGGTTCCGACTCCGAGATCGTCATCTCCTACGCGGGGCGTCTCATCGCCGAGAAGGGCATCGTCGCGCTGCTCGACGCCTTCACGCGCCTGCGCGCCGAACTGCCAAACGTACCCCTGCGTCTCGCCGTCGCGGGCTCTGGTCCCATCGAAGAAGAGCTGCACGAACGCTACGGGTCGGATCCTGCTGTGTCGTTCCTGGGCAAGCTCGACTTCCCTGCCGTCATGAGCCTGTACCGGCGCTCCGATGTGTTCGTCTACCCGTCCATGTACCCCGAGGGCCTGCCCACCTCGATCCTCGAGGCAGCCCTGGGCGACTGCGCGATCGTGGCGACGCCTCGAGGCGGCACCGAGGAGGTCATCACTTCCCCCTCACTCGGATGGATCGTAGACGGCCGCACGTCCGCCGAGCTCACCGATGCACTCGTCCCCGCCCTGCGCGAGGCTGTCACCGACCCGGTGCGTCGCGCGTCCTGCGCGGCGGCTGTGGGCGCACGCGTGCGCGAGCACTTCACGTGGCAGTCCGTGGCCAGCGAGGTCGCCTCCGTCATCGACGAGGCCGTGGCGCGCTAAGCGTTAACGATCGTTGCCCGTGGTTGCTCTGTGCACCGCCTTGTCGCACGTGGCTGCTCTGTGCACCGGTGGGCGGGTAGTACCACCTGACCCCACCGCCAGACCTCCGTGCGGTGCGAGGCCTGCACGCCCGCTCGCCGCCCGCGCCGCGAGCTTCGCTCGGCGCGTCGTCTCGAAGCCCGGCCAGGCCCCGCAGGCCTCACACCACCCTCCAGTCGGGCGGCCACTCACCCCTGGTCCTGCCACCACCCACCGGTGCCGCAGCCACCTCCACCCCAGCAGGCCTCGCGCCACCCTCCAGTCGGGCGGCCACTCACCCCTGGTCCTGCCACCACCCACCGGTGCCGCAGCCACCTCCAGCCCGCAGGACTCACGCCCATCCAATCGGACAACAATGGGGGTTTTGCAGCATTAGGAACTCACTGCCGGCGTGTCGGGGTTCTAATGGTGCCATTCCCCCACGACATGTCCGCTGGGAGGGACCGACAGCGCTCATGCACGCCCCACCACAACCAACCGGGGGGCAGCCCGAGCCGCGCGCGCTCGCCAGCACGCCTACTATCATCGCTTCTCCTCGCCTCATCGCTCGTGAGCCCGGTGGGACGGCCTCCCCACCGAGCTCACGGACGTGAACCTTTCGTTCTCAGGAGTAGTCCTTCTGGAACTTCAGCTCCAGTTCCTCGAGCGAGTGGTACTTCGTCTCGGGGACGACCTTCCAGTAGAAGAGGAAGGAGAGGAAGTTGATGGCTGCGAAAATCGCGTAGGTTCCGGCACCGCCGACGGTGGCCATGAGCGGCGGGAAGATGACGGAGACCAGAGCGTTGGCGAGCCACAGCGTGGCAACCGCGATACCAAGGGCGGTGCCACGCACGGCGGCCGGGTAGATCTCGGAGACGAGAACCCAGGTCACGGTGCCTGACTGCTTGATGAACACGAAGAGGCAGACGATGCCAAGAACCAGCCACGGGGCAAAGTTCGGGGCGCCGGAGATGTTGCCGTCAGCGTCCAGGTAGGGGCTGATGAAGAAGGCGAACACCGCGGCCAGGGCGGCCAGGGAGATCGTGATGCCGAGCTCCTGATACATGCCGACGTGGCGGCGCGCGAAGCGGGCGACGAGCCACAGTCCAACGGCGGAACCGATCGCGGAGATACCGCCCGAGACGACGTTCAGGGTGATGGCGTCTTCCATGGGAACGCCGGCGGCGTTGAGGATCTTCGGCGTGTAGTACATGGCCGTGTTGATGCCGGTCAGCTGGTCGGCGATACCCAGGACGATGCCGATGTAGAGGAGCTTGCGGGCCCACTTAACCTTGAGGATCTGGGACAGCGACCACTTCTCCTGCTTGGACTCGGCGCGCTGGACCTCGAGCATCTCGTTGAGCTCGCCGGCAACGTCATCCTTCTTTTCGTCGCGCACGCGCTTGAGGGAGCCGATGGCCTCGACGATGCGCAGGTTGGCGGCGTACCAGCGTGAGGACTCGGGCACAGTGCGGATGCCGACCCACAGGGCGATGGCGGGCAGCGAGCACAGGATGAGCATGTATCGCCACGTCATGCCGTTACCGGCGCCGGTGACATCGGCGATGTTGACGGCTGCCTGGACGGTTTCCCACGCGACGGAGGTTCCAGCCTGTCCGAGCACGTGGCCGGACGCGTCAACGGCGTCACCGGTCAGGTGCACGGTGGGGCCACCCTGCAGACGGGCGATGATGGCGTTCATAGAGAAGGCCAGGAACTGGCCGAAGACGATCATCATCTGATCCGTCGCGACAAGGAAACCGCGCAGCCGCTTGGGAGCAGTTTCGCTGAGGAAAACGGGAACCGTCGCGGAGGCGCCACCGACGGCGAAGCCGAGGATGATGCGCGCCAGGTAGAGGACCCAGATGTTCGGGGCGATCGCGCAGCCGATGGCGCCGAACAGGAAGACGATTGCCAGCAGCGTGATGTTGTGGCGGCGTCCGTAGCGGTCGGAGAGACGTCCGCCGAAGAACGCACCGGCGGCGGCACCGATGCACAGCAGGCCGCCGACCCAGCCTTCTTCGAAGGTGGTCATGTTCAGACCGCCGGCGCCTCCGGACATGTACATGTATGGCAGGGCGCCAGCGACAACGCCGGTGTCATAGCCAAAGAGGAGCGAGCCGAGCGTCGCGACGGCGGCGATCGCGCCCAGGGAGCGCTTTGCGCCGGAGGCGGGGGTCTTCTCGACGAGGTCGCGCACCTTATCGGGTGTGTAGTCGTCAATCGTTGGAGCGTGTGACATGTGGTTCTCCTCTGCACTTCCTCGTCGGAGCAATCCGGATGAACGAGACAGCAGCCATAGCATAATGCCGCACCCGTGTATGCACCGCTTCCCGGCAGATGTCAGGCGGATGACGGTCGCACCCCTTGAGGATATCAAGGCCGAGGCCCCAGCGAGCACCTCGTCGTCGGGGCACTCAAGCCCACACCTATGACTGTATAGAGTGGAGGGGTGGGCACACTGCACCCACCCCTCCACTCAGAGAGTTGTCAGACTCAGCCGTTCGTCGGGAAGTTCATTCCGACGTAGCCGACCTTCTCACCGCGCTTGGGCCAACGGGTCGTGACGACCTTGGCCTTCGTGTAGAAGCGCACACCCTCGGGGCCGTGAATGTGAGTGTCGCCCAGCAGCGACTCCTTCCAGCCACCGAAGGAGTAGTAGGCGACCGGAACCGGGATCGGCACGTTGACGCCGACCATGCCAGCCTCGACGTCAACGACGAAGTGGCGGGCAGTGTCACCGTCGGAGGTGAAGATCGCGGAGCCGTTGCCAAACTCGGAGGAGTTGACGATCTCGATGGCTTCCTCGTAGGTGTCGGCATGCACGACAACCAGGACGGGGCCGAAGACCTCTTCGCAGTAGACGCTCAGATCGCGGTCCACGTTGTCAATGATCGTGGGGGCCAGCCAGAAGCCGTCCGAGTATTCCTCGCCCTCGGGGCGATAGCCTCGGCCGTCGAGGACGATGTTCGCACCCTTGGCCTCGGCCTCATCGATCCACTTGGTGATGCGCTCCTGAGAGGAACGGGTGATGACCGGACCCATCTCGGAGGCCGGGTCAGTGCCGGGGCCGACGACGATCTTCTCGGCGCGAGCCTTGATCGCGGGGACCAGCTTCTCCTCAACGCCGCCGACGGCAACGATGACGGGCAGGGCCATGCAGCGCTGGCCGGCCGCACCGAAGGCGCCCGCGCTGATGTGCTGCGCGGCGAACTCGATGTCCGCGTCGGGCATGACGATCGCGTGGTTGTTCGCACCGCCCAGAGCCTGGACGCGCTTACCGTGGGCCACGCCCGTGTCCTGCACAATGTGAGCGACCGGGGTGGAGCCAACGAAGGAGATGGCATCGATGCCGGAGTGGGTGAGGATGTCGGTAACCAGGTGACGGTCGCCGGCGATGACGTTGAACAGGCCATCGGGCAGGCCGGCCTCCTTGTAGAGGCGAGCGATGATCAGCGAGGCGCTGGGGACGACCGAGGCAACCTTGAGAATGAAGGCGTTACCGGTGGCCAGGGCGACCGGGTGCATCCACATGGGGACCATGGCCGGGAAGTTGAAGGGGCAGATGCCGGCGACAACACCGACGGGCTGACGCAGGGTGTGCACATCCACGCCGGTCGAGGCCTGGTCGGTAAACTCACCCTTGAGAGCAGCGTTGATACCGCAGGCAAAGTCGATGGTCTCGCGGCCTCGGGCGATCTCGCCGAGGGCGTCACCGTGGGTCTTACCACCCTCGCGCACGATGGCGTCGGCGATCTCGTCCTGGTGATCGATGACAAGCTGGCGGAACTTGAACATGATGTCCACGCGCTTGGCCAGGGCGGTGCGGCCCCATTCTTTCTGCGCGTTGCGGGCGATCTCGACGACATGATCGAGGCAATGCTTGTCGGCCAGGGCGAGCTGGTCGACGACCTTGCCTGTGGCGGGGTTTTCAACGCCAATGGTCTTCTCAGTGTGAGCGACGTACTCTTCGCCGTTGACCCACAGGTTGATTGTCATTGGTTTTACCTTTCTCCCATTCATCCACGAATGGCGGAACAACTTTGTTAGGACAAAGGGTAGCATACGCGCAGGACTAATGTCGCGACATCCGCACTAATAGGGATTACGGAGCCAGATTTGTCCCGCCTATTGGACACACTCCCCCATCGCCAACTCCCACTCCAGCCAACGCGCCGTTTCACGAGGCGTTTCACGCAGGAGCTACCGACGACCGTGGGCATACGCGACAGGGGCGGCCCCGGATTCCTCCGGGGCCGCCCCCTCAGGCACTCAGCGCATCACAGGTAGTGACGCTGCGGCTTGCGATCTCGCTGGTAGTCCTCGTAGGCGCGCTGCGTGGACTCCAGTTCGGAGACCTGCGAGACGGCCACGTCCCACCAGGAGGATCCGGGCGGGTTGGGACCCATCAGGTCCGTCTCGATGTGGATCATGGTCGCGCGATCCGAGGCGGCGGCCAGCTTGTAGGCTTCCTTGAACTCCTCGATACCGTGGGCCTCGATCACGTCGATGCCCCAGGAACGGGCGTTCGCCGCGATATCCACACCGGCGATCCGCTCGGTATCCTCCAGGTGCGAGCCGGTCCCACGCTGGCGGTACTTCGTGCCGAAGCGCTGGGAGCCGCGCGACTCGGACAGAGCGCCGATCGACGCAAAGCCGTAGTTCTGCAGCAGGACGTAGATGACCTTGATGCCCTCCTGGGCGACCGTGGCCAGCTCCATCGGGAGCATCTGGTAGGTGCCGTCGCCGACGATCGAGACGACCTCGGACTGCGGACGCGCCAGCTTGACGCCCATGGCGGCCGGGACCTCGTAGCCCATGCAGGAGAATGCGTATTCGACGTGGTACTGGACGGGGGTCTTCGCCTGCCACAGGGCCTGCAGGTCGCCGGGCATCGAGCCGGCAGCGTTGATGACCACGTCCTCGTCGCGCAAGAGCTCGTTCAGCGCACCAAAGACCTCGGTCTGCGCGGGCAGCGGGGCGTTGCCCACGTGGTAGCACTGCTCCACCTTGGCAGCCCAGGCCTCGCGCTCGGCGGCGATCTCGGCGGTGTAGGACTCGTCGACGCGGTAGTCGGACAGCTCCTCGGTCAGAGCGACGAGGGCCTCGCGGGCGTCGGCCACGACCATCTCGGCGCTCTGCTTGGCGGCGTCGAAGGGCGTGATGTTGATGTTGACGAAGGAGACGTCGGGGTTCTTGAACTGCGTCTTCGAGGCCGTCGTGAAGTCGGAGTAGCGCGTGCCCACGCCGATGATCAGGTCGGCCTTGTCTGCGAGGTGGTTGCCCGAGTCGCCGCCGGTGGAACCGACGCCACCCACGGAGCACGGGTGATCGCAGTTGATGGCGCCCTTACCGGCCTGCGTGTCCGCCACCGGGATGCCGGTCGCGGCCGCGAACGCGCGCAGCTCCTCCGAGGCCTCGGAGTAGATGGTGCCGCCGCCGGCGATGATGAGGGGACGCTTGGCGGCGCGGATCTTGGCGACCGCGCGCTCGAGGGCGGCGCGCTCGGCCGGGGGACGGCGCACGTGCCACACGCGCTTGGCGAAGAACTCGACCGGCCAGTCGTAGGCCTCGGCCTGGACGTCCTGGGGCAGGGCGATCGTGACGGCGCCGGTCTCGGCCGGGTCGGTCAGGACGCGCATGCCTGCCAGCAGAGAGGGGATCAGCTGCTCGGGACGGTTGATACGGTCGAAGAAGCGCGACACGGGACGGAACGCGTCGTTGACGGTGACGTCCAGCGAGGTCGGGTCTTCGAGCTGCTGGAGGACCGGGTCCGGGATGCGGGTCGCGAACTGGTCGGAGGGGAAGATGAGGACGGGCAGGCGGTTGGTCGTCGCCAGGGCTGCGCCCGTGACCATGTTGAGCGAGCCGGGGCCGATCGACGCGGTCGTCATCCAGGTCTGCAGGCGGTTCGTCGTCTTGGCGAAGGCTGCGGCAGCGTGGATCGCGCCCTGCTCGTTGCGGGGCATGATGTAGGGCATCGGGTTCTCGCCCTCGGCCGGCGCAATCTCGTTCTGCAGGAGGGCCTGGCCAACACCGGCGACGTTACCGTGACCGAAGATACCGAAGGCACCCGCGATGAGGCGGTGCTCGACGCCGTCACGCTCGGTGTACTGGTTGGACAGGAAGCGAATGATTGCCTGCGCGACCGTCAGGCGCACGGTTCCCTTGTAGGCTTCTTTGCTCATGGGTAGTCCTCTCGGGTCTTTCTTACTTGTTCATGGGCAGTCGGGGGTCCACTTCCTGGTTTTCCCAGGTCGCGCGGATCCAGTGGTGCGCCGGGTCATCGGGGGCCAGCCACACGAGGTCCTCGTTCGGGCCGGCCATGACGTTCAGGTAGTACATGTCATAGCCGGGGGCCGCGACGCAGGGGCCGTGGTAGCCGTGGGGCACGAGGGCAACGTCGCCGTCGTGGACCTCGCAGCACAGGTCGATCGGGCGACCGGGGCTGCCGTAGGTGCGGTGCAGGCCAAAGCCCTTGGAGCCCTCGGGGCCGTCTTCGATCTCGAAGTAGTAGATCTCTTCGAGCTCGCGCTCGTCCTCGGAGTCCTGCTCGTGCTTGTGGGCCGGGTAGGAGGACCAGTTACCGCCGGGGGTGATGACCTCGCAGGCCAGCAGGTGGGAGGTGGTGACGCCCTCGACGGCCAGGGAGTAGTTGTTGACCTGGCGCGAGCAGTCGCCGGCGCCGCGCAGGTCGACGCGGACCTGGCTCTTGGGGTAGTAGGCGACGTCGATGTCGCGGGTAGCGATCGCGGAGGGGAAGGCGAAGCGGCCGCCCTGGGCAGAGGTGATGGTCAGGCTCTTGCCACGTCCGACGTACAGGTAGTCGGTGACGCCGGAAAAGACGCCGCGGCGACCCTCGAGCTCGAAGGTCTGCCCGTCGACCTCGACGGTGGCGCCGCCGGCGAGGGGCAGGATGAGGAGCTCGGCCGCGCCGGTCTCGACGACCTGGGACGAGCCGGCCTCGAGAACGAGAACGCGCAGGCCCGAGAATGCCCACCCGGCACGCTGGGGATCAATGTCGACGGTGAAATTGCCGTGGCCGGAGGAGCCGGCGGGAACGTAGATATCGGGAAGAGTCATCGTAGTCTCCTGAAAGTTGGGCATCGGTGCCGCTGGATGAAAAGGGGGACGAGGCTGGGGCAGGTCGGGTGGGTTACGGGAGGACCCCCGTTTCGACGAAGGTGTGCAGCTGCTCGTGGGTGGGCATCGCTGTCGAGCATTCGATGTGCAAACACACGTAGGCTCCCGCGGCCGAGGCGTAACGGATCGTGCGCTCGAGGTCCCATCCTTCGACGAGGCCATGGATGAGTGCGCCTCCGAAGGCGTCCCCCGCGCCAAGTCCGTTGACGACGTCCACATCCCAGGCGTCGACCCACACGCGCTCGTCGGCGGTCTTGGCGAGAGTTCCCTTGGGGCCTTGCTTAACGATCGCCAGCTTGACGCCCCGTTCGAGGAGGGCGTCGGCTGCTCCTTCGGGATCGGAGACGCCGACAGCCATCTCGCATTCCTGGCGGTTACCGACGGCGACGTCCACGCGGGACAGGACGGCTGCGACGCGCGAACGCGCCTGGGCCATTCCGCTCCACAGATTGGAGCGGTAGTCGAGGTCGAGGATCGTCACGCCATTGGAGCGATCGCGGTGATCGAGGGCGCGCAGGTGCAGGCCGAAGGAGGAGTCGCGCGACAGGCCGGTCACGGTGAACCAGAAGATTCCGGCGCGCTCGACGGCGTCCCAATCCACCTGATCCTCCCCCAGCTCCAGGTCCGGGGCGCTGGGCTCTCGATAGAAGTAGAGGGGGAAGGAGTCCGGCGGGAAAAGCTCGGCAAAGGTCACGGGGGTATGGAAGTCGCGCACGGTGACGACATGGTCGGAGGAGACGCCGAGGCGCTCCAGCTCCCGAGTCACGAAGCGACCGAAGGGATCGTCCCCCACGCCGGTGATGACGCCGGAGCGATGCCCGAGGCGGGCAGCTGCGACGGCGACGTTCGTCGGGCTGCCACCGAGGAACTTTCCGAAGGTTTCGACATCTTCGAGGTGGGCGCCAACTTGGAGAGGAAAAATGTCAATGCCGGAACGACCCATTGTTAGAATGTCGACATAGCGGCGCTCGAGAGACATGGCGCCTCCTTCCTCTCCATTGGGGTGGCCCGTAAACCTTTCGTTCCAAGGATGCACTATCAACAGGCAATCGTCAAACTTTGTCTGTACAATATATAACAGCGCGTCACTCTCGCCCTTTACATCAACGCTGATACTATGTAACCCTAAATATTTAGCACCGCTGTCGCGCCACACACGAAGGTTTGACATGTCCAAAGCATCGACCACTTCGGAGAACACCCCCTACGTTCCAGACATCACGCTGGACCGCTCCTCCCCCGTGCCGCTGTACTTCCAGATTTCAGAACCCATCGCACAGCTCATCAACTCCGGCGCCCTGCCCGCAGACACGCGCCTGGAGGACGAACTGTCGATGGCTGCGCGACTGCATGTCTCCCGCCCCACGGCACGACAAGCGCTCCAGCGCCTCGTTGACCGCGGCCTCCTGACGCGCCGCCGCGGCGTCGGTACGATCGTGTCTCCGCGCCACGTTCACCGCCCCATGGAGCTCACCTCCCTCATGCGCGACCTCGTCAACGCCGGCCACAAGGTTCACACGACGATCCAGCGCTACGAGGCGCGCCCGGCCAACGCTCAGGAAGCCGACATCCTCAAGATCACCGAGGGAACACTCATCGTCCACATTGAGCGCACGCGTTTTGCCAACGACGAGCCGATCGCCGTACTTACCAACTTCATCCCGACGGACATCGCACCGACCATGCAGGAGCTCGAGTCCGCCTCCCTCTACGACCTGATGCGCGAGCGCGGGGTCACCCTGGCCTCGGCCCGCCAGGTGATCGGCGCCCGCAGCGCGACAACAAAGGAAGCCAAGCTCCTGTCCGAGCACCGCGGCGCCGCACTGCTGACGACGCAGCGCACGACATACGACCCCTCGGGACGCATTGTCGAGTACGGCAACCATATCTACCGCGCATCGCGATACTCCTTCGAGGCTAGCCTTTTCGCCCAGTGACAAGACATTGACACTTTGTCCTAACAAACTGTTGACAGGCGTAGGTGCTCGCCGTAGACTTATCCCCGACGGAGAAAGTCGAAAGCAATCACAAAGGAGTGCTTCCCGCCATGTCCATCGAGTACACCCCCGGCCCCCTTCTGGACGCCGCGCGCAACACCCCCACCGCCCTGTGGAACGATTCCTCGGATCCCAATGAGCTGGCGCAGTCCATCTCCTTTGGCGGCGTTGGTGCCACCTGCAACCCGACCATCGCCTACACCTGCATCAACCAGCGTCGCGATGTGTGGCTGCCCCGTATTGCGGAGCTCGCCAAGGAAATGCCCGACGCCACCGAGTCCGAGATCGGCTGGCAGGTCGTGCGCGAGCTGTCCCTCGAGGCCGCCAAGCTCCTCGAGCCTATCTTCGAGGCCGAGAACGGCCGCAATGGCCGCCTGTCAATGCAGACAGACCCTCGCCTGGCTCGCTCCGCCAAGGCTCTTGCCGACCAGGCCGAGGAATTCCACAACCTCGCCAAGAACATCATCGTAAAGATCCCCGCCACCTCGGTGGGCATCGAGGCCATCGAAGAGGCCACCTACCGCGGCGTCTCCGTCAACGTGACGGTCTCCTTCTCCGTCGCACAGGCCGTCACCACAGGCGAGGCCATCGAGCGCGGCCTCAAGCGCCGCGAGGCCGAGGGCAAGGACACCTCCCAGATGGGCCCGGTCGTCACCCTCATGGTGGGCCGCCTTGACGACTGGATCAAGGAGGTCGCCGAGCGCGACGAGATGTTCCTGGATCCGGGCCACCTCGAGTGGGCGGGAATTGCCGCCTTCAAGCGCGCCTACCAGGAGTTCCAGAAGCGCGGCCTGCGTGCCCGCATGCTCTGCGCTGCGTTCCGGAACGTCATGCACTGGTCCGAGTTCGTCGGTGGCGACGTCGTCATCTCCCCGCCGTTCAAGTGGGCCAAGCGCATCAACGACTCGGACTACAAGATGGAAGAGCGCATGGACATCCCGGTGCGCGAGGACATCATGAAGACGCTGCTCTCGATCCCCGAGTTCGTCCGCGCCTACGAGCCCGACGGCATGACCGCGGAGGAGTTCGACACCTTCGGCGCCACCGTGAAGACCCTGCGCGGCTTCCTGCAGGCAGACGCTGACCTCGACACCCTGGTGCGCGACGTCATTATGCCCGCTCCGTGATCCACTCGGTGGCCCCACACGTCGCGTGTGGGGCCACCGCCGGTCATGGTTTTTCTGCTCTCCAGCACCCCCTCACCTAGAAAGAAGCAAAGATGCTCAACATTGCCGTTATCGGCGCCGGCCGCATCGGCCACGTCCACGCCAAGACCATCGCCGCGCACCCCGGCGCCACCCTCGCCCTCGTTGCCGATCCTTTCGGTGACGCCGCGAGCAAGCTGGCCGAGGTCTACGGTGCCCGTCACACGACCGACGTGGATTCCGTCTTCACCGACGAGGGGGTCGATGCCGTCGTCATCGGCTCGCCCACGCCGCTGCACATCCCCCACCTGCTCGCCGCCGCCAAGGCGGGCAAGGCCGTGCTGTGCGAGAAGCCGATCGCTCTGGACATGAAGGACGTCGAGGCCGCCCGTGACGAGCTGGGCGCTGTGTCCGTGCCCGTTATGTTCGGCTTCAACCGCCGCTTCGACCCTTCCTTCGCCGCGGTTCACGCCCAGCTTGAAGAGGGAAAGATTGGCGATCTGGAGAACCTGCTCATCATCTCGCGTGACCCCTCCGCTCCCCCGGCCGAGTACGTGAAGGTTTCCGGCGGCATCTTCCGCGACATGACCATCCACGACTTCGACATGGCCCGCTTCTTCCTGGGCGACATCGTCGAGGTGCACGCCTTCGGCCAGAACTTCAACGAGGAGATCAGGGAAGCCGGCGACTTCGACGCCGCAGTGGTCACCCTGAAGAACGCCGCCGGCGTCGTCGCAACCATCGTCAACAACCGCAAGTGCTCGGCCGGGTACGACCAGCGCCTGGAGGCCCAGGGCTCGACGGGCACGCTCAACGCGGACAACATCCGCGCCACCACCGTGCGCCTGTCCAACGCCGAGGTCACGGATGCGGCCGAGCCGTACCTGGACTTCTTCCTGCAGCGCTACGCGGACGCCTACCGCATTGAGCTGACCGCATTCATCGACGCCGTCGTCGCGGGCACCAAGCCCACGCCGTCCATCGACGATGCGATCGAGGCTCTGCGCCTGGCCGAGGCCGCCACGGAGTCGGCGAAGACCGGCAAGCCCGTGTCGCTGGCCTGACATTCAGCTGAATAATCCCGGTGGGGCGCCATGCGTCCCACCGGGATTGTCTTGTCCGGCGCATTGACCTCTCCGGCTTGCGCGACCGCCTCGGGAGTCGCCGCGACGATTCCCACCAGCCACGCCCTCGTTTGGGAGCACATTCAGCACTGACAAACCCTCCTGAGAAATCCCCCAAGCCACCCTCTTTGTCTGGACAATCGAACAGGATTGGGTAGAATGGTGACACCGGCACACATCGCCGACGGATATAACCGCGACTCATAGGAGAGCTGCAATGACTCACGTCTACGATCCCGCAACCGCGATCAACGACCCCAATGGCATTACCTGGGGCATGCACCCGATTGCGTGGCGTAACGACGACATTCCCGAGGTCGGCGAATGGAACACCATCGACGTCATGTTCGACGACCTGGCAGAGGCCGGCTTCGCTGGCACCGAGGTCGCCGGCTGGTACCCCTCGAAGGAAGAGACGAAGGAAAAGGCCGATGCCGCGGGCCTGAAGATCGTCGCCCAGTGGTTCTCCAGCTTCATCGTCCGCGACGGCGTCGACGCCGTCATCCCGGACTTCCGCACCACCTGCGAGTACCTGCAGTTCCTGGGCGCGACTCGCGTCGTCGTCTCCGAGCAGACCGGCTCGGTGCAGGGCATCCGCGACATCTGCATCTTCGAGAACAAGCCCGTCCTCAAGGACGAGGAGTGGCCGGTCCTGGCCGAGGGCCTGAACAAGCTCGGCGAGATCGCCCACGAGTACGGCCTCGACCTGGTCTACCACCACCACCTCGGCACCGTTATCCAGACCAAGGACGAGACGCTGCGCATGCTCGAGCTGACCGATCCGAACAAGGTGTCGCTCCTGTTCGACACGGGACACGCTTTCGTGGGCGATGGCGACGTCATGGGGCTGCTGCGCGGCGCGATCGACCGCATTAAGCACGTGCACTTCAAGGACGTGCGCCCCGCCAAGATGGAAGAGTCCCGAGCGGCCGAGCGCTCCTTCCTCGACTCCTTCCTCGCCGGCATGTTCACGGTCCCCGGCGACGGCACCATCGATTTCACCGAGCCCTACGCCTTCCTCGTTGAGCACGGCTACAAGGACTGGATCCTGGTCGAGGCCGAGCAGGATCCGAAGATCGCTCCTCCGCTTGAGTACGCACACATCGCGCGTGACTACGTGTTGAGCACGCTGCTGGGTCAGTGAGCAGCATCGCGCGGTTCCTCACCTTCCCGCGCGACACACGAGGGGTGGAAGCGACTCGTTCGCTTCCACCCCTCAGTCACTGCTGCACTTCGCCCCAGTTTCACCCGCGAAAGACTCGACGGGCGTCATGCTCGCGTGCGCGTGGGCGGGGCGACGGTGCCGCTGCTCGTATAAAGAGGTTGTCGACCATACCGCTACAGCATGCTCAATATGACTCCTTACTCGACAGATGCTTCCACCCACATAGCCAGGCTCATTCCCCTGTCGCGAAGCATCGTAAAAGGGTTGAGACACTCCACCCCAAGCGCGGCACATGCGTCGGGAATCTTGATCCGCCTCTTCGATCTCGGTGCTGACTTTTCATGCGTGACAACCACCCATCCATTAGCCAGTGCGTGCGCAACGATCCATGAGTCCGCAACGCGTTGAAACTCGCTGACTGCTGGCGGCTCATAGTTGTCTTTTGCCCACTTCATGACCTGCTGATAGCGGACCACCACGCGCGAGTCGGGTGCAATAAAGCGTTGCTTATACTGCTTCGCCCAGCCCATGAGAGGATCGTCATCGCCCGCTTCACCCAGTTCGTCGTACACCGACTTGATACTCACGGCGTGATGAGAGTCGAATAGCTGAACAAGGAAGTCCCAATATCCGGGAGCCAGATCGAACGCATAGTACGCGTTAGCCGCATCGATGAAGACGTTCGTGTCAAGGACGTACATCTCTCACACCACCTGGAGATGTCTCGCCAGTTTGTCGAACACCTCCCTCTTGTGTGTGCCGATCATACGGAAACTTTCCGTGAATCCCGTACGCCCCTCCAGGGTGGATGTGACGATCGCGGTCGCAAATGAACGCCCAAGACGTGCGGTGAGGGTGTTGTAATAGTTACCACCGCCACCGCGGCGCTTCTCGCCACCGTAGTCAGCGCGCACCGCTTCTAGAAGCTCACCGTAACGCTCCTCGTCGATCCGGCGAGCCCCGTGGAGTCTGTGGAGCACAACCTCGGCGGACACACCAAAGCGACGCGCGAGGGCACGGTAGTCCTGCACAGTCGTCGCTTCATTGAAAGCTGTCAGCGCCTCGTCAGGTAGCAGCACACATGCAGCGACGCGATTGCACCATGCCTCTTCACCGGATCCACCAAGCAAACGGTCGCCCCCAGACAACGCACTGTGTCCGAGGAGCAAGTGAGCAAACTCGTGCAGGAGGGTGAAGTTTTGTGCGCTAAACGGCTCGTCAGCGACATTGACGAAAATCAAGGGGGCAATGTCGTCGTAGAGGCTAAATCCTCGGAACTCCCGCGTAGAGAGCTTCCTCGTGTTGCTCGCACCGACGACGCCGCTCCTCATGACAAGCACACCAACACCTTCAAGCGCTGCGACGATATCGTGCCGCCATTGCTGGGTCCCGGTCGCCGACACGTGATCAAGTTGCAGGAGAGAGCGTACCCGGCGGGCAATGACCCGTGGGGAATCCTGCACGCTCGCAGACCCTAGGAATGAAAGTTTCTCCGCCCCCTGCTCACGAGCGTAATCGTGGTACCAGTCCTGGAACTGTTGATAACGGCCGATCGTGTCGAGCAGATTTCCTGATGGACGCTCAATGGCGGCACTCTCACGAGTACGCATGTCGGCGATAGGCAGTGTCTCATCGGGTGGTTCAGGCATGATGAGCGCACCCAGAGACACGTGTGTAAAGGATGCGAATTTCTCAAGCTCGCGGAGACTTGGCAGGCAGTCCCCGCTCAGCCAATCCCCGAACGTCGGAAACTTTTTAACCGTTTCTTCGTATGAGCGGTCAGCGCGCTGGAGAGCCCACGCCAGCACGGATTGAGTAACAGCAACATACGTGCTCATAGCGCCCCTCCTCCAGGCATATTTTTATACCATCATCGTACAGCGCTCCCTTGACATTTCTATCCCATCGCATAGTTTTCCACACAACATCAACCCACGCGGTGCAAGCTGCTTTACAAATGAGCCCCTGATTGCAGTCACGACGATCGTCGCGACTGTACCGCTGCTCCTTTAAAAAAGTTGTCGGCGCGAGCCCAGTGCCCGCGCCGACAACCTCGTTTCACGCCCGTGGGGCGGTAATGACCAGTGGCAGAGCATCGCCGCGGGCATCGCTCGGAGGCTGTTCCCCCGCCTGCAAGGTCAGACTCTGCCCATCCCACGAGCACGCCGCGCCCGGCGTCAGAATCGTGGAACGCGAGTAGTCGAATCCGCTCGGCAGACCCGACACCTGCGTGACGGACGCATCCGCCACCACTGCGACGTGGTCCTCGTGAACGAGGAGGCGAACCCAGGCCTCGTCCTGCGAGGACTCAGCGGTGACGGCCTCGGATTCCTGCGCCGACAGCGCTCGTACGCCGCGCAGCTCCGATCCATACAGGTCGTTCCACGCGCCCAGGCCCTCCAGGCACTCGCGCTGCTCGCGCGGGATCGTGCCATCGGCCTTCGGACCCACGTTGAGCAGGAGGCGCCCGCCGCGCGAGACCACGTCCACCAGGTGGCGAACAGCGGCCGCGCCACTGAGGTACTGATGCTCACCCTCGGCGCGGTTGTAGCCGAAGGACAGGCCGACACCTCGGCAGTTCTCCCACGGCTTGCCGCTCGTCTCCGAGTCGCCCATGTGCTGGTATTCGCTGGTCAGGTAGTCCGCGTGGACTCCGCCGTAGCGGTCGTTCGTGACGCCCTCGGGGCGCGCCGCGTAAAAGTACTCGAAGAGCGTACCCAGGCCGTAGGGGCCGAAGTTCTTACCCTCGTCCGGCCACTCGATGTCATTCCAGATGACGTCGGGCTGGTAGCGGTCGATCAGGTCGCGCACGTGCACGAAGCAGTAGCGCGCGTAGTCCGCATCCTTCGGGCGGCACAGGTCCTTGCAGTCGTCTTCGGAGAGAATCGGGCGGTGGGGGCGGTAGTGCCAGTCCAGGCCGCCCGAGTAGTACAGGCCAACCCGCAGGCCCTCGTCACGCGCGGCATCCGCGAAGCCGGCCACGAGATCGGTACGCGGTCCACGGCGCACCGTGTTGCGCGTACCCGTCTCGGGAGCGTCCCACAGCGTCACGCCGTCGTGGTGCTTGGTCGTCAGCACCGCGTATCCGGCTCCAGCACGGTGGAACAGGCGCATCCACTCGGCCGGATCCCACGCGTCGGGGTCCCACGCGTCCAGGAACGCGTCGTACGAGGCCGACCCGTACAGGTCCTTGTGCCGCAGCGCGGCCGGGGAACCCGGGATACGAATCGTGTTGAAGTACCACTCCGCGTAGGAGTTGTGGGTGAACCAGGCCTCCCAGTCCTCCTCGACGCCCAGCTCCCCGTGATCCTCGGCCCACGCGGGGACCGAGTAGGGGCCCCAGTGGACGAAGATGCCCAGCGGGGCGTCCTCGAACCACTGCGGGGTCGGGCGGGACAGCGCACTCCAGCGCTCGGTATCGCTCATCGTTTCGCTCATGATCGTCATCGTCCTCCGAAGGCGCCCAGGGTGACGCCCTTTTCCAGCTGCTTCTGCAGGAACACGACCAGCATGATCGACGGGATCGTCGTCATCGTCACCGCGGCCATCAGCGGGCCCCAGTCGGTGCCGCGCTCGCCCGAGAACATCTGCAGTCCCAGCGGGATCGTCGCCAGCGTCGAATCGTTGACCACGATGAGGGGCCACAGGAACGCCGACCAGTAGTCAATGAACGCGAACACGCCAACCACCGTGATCGGAGCCTTGAGCAGGGGCAGCAGGATCTTCGTCAGGATCTGCCAATCGCTGCAGCCGTCGATACGAGCTGCTTCCTCGAACTCGAGGGGCAAGGACATGAGGAACTGGCGGATCAGGAAGGCACCAAACGCGCCGAAGGCGAAGGGCACGATGAGGGCGAAGTAGGAGTTCACCAGGCCCATGCGCTGCATGCCGATGTACAGCGGGATCACGAGGACTTCCTGGGGCAGGACGAGCGTGCCCAGGAACAGCATGAACAGGTGATCGCGGCCCTTGAAGCGCAGGCGCGCGAACGCGTATGCGGACAGGACCGACACGACGACCACGAGGGCCGCACCTGCCAGCGAGACGATGAACGAGTTGAGGACGACTCTGCCAAACGGAATCGAGTTGAGAGCCGACGGATAGTTGTCCCAGGCGATCCTGCTACCCGTCGGGCTCAGGCTGAAGACCTCGGTCGTGGGCTTGAGGGAGGTCGCGACCATCCACACGAAGGGGAAGATGAACGCGACCGCGATCAGGCCCAGGAGGACGACCGAAATCGTCGTTGATACGCGCTTGTTATGCATCGTAATTCACCCACTTCTTCTGGCCAGCGAACTGCAGGGCCGTCACCGTCATGACAATCACGAAGAGCACCCACGCCATCGCGGACGCGTAGCCGAGCTTGTCGAAAGAGAAACCATTGCGGTACAGGGCCAGCACGATCGTGTTGGTCGCCTCGCCCGGGCCACCCAGCGTCAGGAAGTAGGGCTGAGCGAAAACCTTGAAGGCACCGATGATCGTCATGACCGTGCAGAAGAAGACGGTCGGGGAAATCATCGGGAAGACGACCTTGAAGAAGCGCTGGACGCCGTTGCAGCCGTCGATCGTCGCGGCCTCGAGAACCGAGGTGTTCAGGCCGTTGAGGCCAGCCGTCAGGACGACGATGTTGTAGCCCAGGCCCTGCCACAGGCTCATCATGAGCAGCGAGCCCATCGCGAGGGCCGGGTGGTTCAGGAAGGGAATGTGCTCGATCCCGAAGACGGCCAGAGCCGAGTTGACCACGCCGTTGTCGGAGAGCATGAGGCGCCAGATCAGCGCGTTACCGACCATCGGCGTGACGACCGGAATGAAGAAGATGACGCGCAGGACACGGCTGAGCCATTCGGGAACGCGCTGAAGCCAGTAGCTCAGGCCGATCGAAATCACCAGGTTCAGCGCCGTGTAGCAGGCGGCGAACACGACGGTGTTGCGCATGACCGTCCAGAACGCCGGGTCCTCGCCGCTGAGCATGCGCCGGTAGTTTTCCACTCCGATGAAGCGGCCGCCTCCGAAGATCGACCAGTCGAAGAAGGAGATCACGAGGGACGCGATCAGAGGCAGGACGATGAAGAGAAGGAAGCCCGTCATTCCGGGCGAGAGGTAGACGAGGGCGCGCAGGCCATCGCCCCGCCGACCCTCGGCGCGCGCGGAGTTTTTGCCGCGCTTGGAGGCCTTCGCCTCCCCCGCGTCCGCCGCGCCCGAGGACGCCTCGCGGCCGGGTTTCACAGTGTCAACGCTCATGAGCTATGCACACCTTTCGTCGAGTATCAGTGGGTTCCACAGTCCCGCTCACGCCACCGTTAGCGCTAACGGAAAGAAACCCACGAAACGAGGCCGGGGAACCGAGAAGGTCGCCCCGGCCTCGTTCATGGTGAGCTGGGATCAGCCAGCGGAGTTCTGCAGATCGGCGAGGATGTCCTGAGCGGTCTTGGTGCCGCGGAAGCCCTCAGGCGAGTACTGCTGGAAGGACGTGTTGATCTGGTTCCACGTCGAGGTGGTCACGAGCGGGGTGCCATTCTCGAGGAGGATCCGCACGGCCTCGGCGCTGTCCTCGGGCTTGTTGGCCGCCCACTTGTCCATCGCGGACTCGACGGAGGGAACGGTGCCCTGCTTGTCAGCGACGGTGCCGATGACCTCGGGGGTCACGAGCTCCTTCAGAACGTTGAACGCAGCCTGCTTGTCCGGGCAGGACTTCGCGATGCCGAAGCCGGAACCCTGGATGACCGCACGGGGCTGGCCAGTGGGGGTCGGCAGGACCGCGACGCCGAGCTTATCGCCCAGCTCCTTCTCGAAGGAGCCGTACATCCACGGGCCGTCCACGATCATCGCGGCGGTGCCGGAGGTGAAGGCGGTCTGCGCCGGGCCATCGTTGTCGGCAGCGTTCGGGGCAACCGCGACCTGCTCCTTGTGGACCAGGTCGAAGGCGAACTGGACGCCCTCAACGAACTTGGGATCCGTCAGAGTGTTCTTGCCATCCTTGGAGACCTGGCCGCCGAATGCGATGCCGAAGTCACCGGGGGCGTTGCCCAGGAGGGACGGCTTGACGGCGATGCCGTACTTGCCGTCACCAGTCAGAGCCTTGGCGTCCTTGAGGAACTGCTCGGTCGTGTAGGAGGTCGAGGGGGCCTGCAGGCCGGCCTTCTCGAACATCTCACGGTTGTAGTACAGGACGTCGGGCTCGGCGTCGTAGGGCAGAGCCAGAACATGTCCGTCCACCGTCATGCCCTGCATCATCGCAGCGTTGTAGTCGGAGGCCTTGATGCCGGCGGCTTCCATGTAGGAGTCGAGAGGCTCCAGCAGGCCGGACAGCTCCTGGGCGCGGGCGGCCTGCGTGGTGAGGATGCAGGGCGCGTCCGAGGCAACCATGCGGGTCTTGACCTTGGTCCAGTAGTCGTTGAAGGCCGGGCCGTCGAAGGTCAGGGTGAAGTTGGGATCCTTCTCCTTGGCCGCGTCAACGAAGGACTGCCACTGGGCGCGGTCGTTGTCGGTGGAGACCCAGGTGTACATCTGGTGGACCTGGTCCGAGCTAGCACCACCGCCAGAGCTGGTGCTTCCCGAGCCGCACGCACCTGCGAGCAGGGCGAAGGCCGAGGCGGTTGCACCGAGTGCGAGGAACTTGGAGATAGTGGGGCGCACGCTGCGCTCCTTCCTTGTCAGGGGCACTGGGGTTCCAGGGGGTGCACTGCCTCTCTGTAGCGCGTGGGTAGGAACGTTCCCGTATGTGCCGTCTCTCGTCATTGAAATTGACAGGACAACTATACCATCCTCTGAGCAGGGCACACAAGCGAGATTTTTGCATTCATCACATACTGCGATTAAGCCTGACTATCCTGTGAAGGCTTTTGAGAACGCGGATGACGGACTTTTCAAACGTTTTCGTCAAACTCTCATCAGCCTGTCACCCATCCAGTTTGATTAAAGAGGGATTTTAAAGATCCAAAACATCGCGCAGCGCCTCGTCCAGGGATGCGGCGCCCTCCCCCAGCATGGCCTCGAGGCTCTCGAGCGTGTGGTGCGAGGGGCCCGCCAGGAATGCGACCATCGCCCCCACCTTGGAGGCGTCCACGCCCATACGGGCCGCCCACGCGCGCTGGTACAGGCGCAACTGAGTCACGAAGTACGCGACCTTGTCCGGCTTGGTCGCGGCACTCACCGGGCGTCCACTCTTCCAGTCGACGACCAGGTAGCGGGGACCATCGCCGCGCACGCGCTCGAACACGGCATCAATGCGGCCCTGGACGGACACGCCGCCCACCTGAACTGAGAAGGCCTCCTCGATCGCGACGGCCCGGTAGTCCGACAGCTCGTTCGCGACAAAGGCACGGAAGTTGGCGCGCAGCCGCTCCAGGCGCTCGCGCTCACCGTCCGTCAACAGGGCCTCGTCCGCCGCGTCGTCACCGCCGGCCAGCGTGGCGTCCTCACCCGCGCTCACCTCGTTGCCCGTGGTGATCTCCGAGGCCGGATCCGCGCTCGCGAGGTGAAGCTCGCGCTCCACCCACGCGTGAAACACCGTGCCCAGCGCGGAGAACGAGCTGGGGCGAGCAGGCATGGGTCGGCGCATATCTCGCGCGAACTCATCCGCGTCCTGCAGGAGCGCCGACACGGACGTCGCGGGTACGCGCTCGGCCCACAGGTCCACGACCGGCGTCTCAAGCCCCAGATGATATTCCTCGATGAGTGCGACCGTATCGCGCACCAGTGGGTCATCCCCCAACTGCGCCAAGGCCTCGTACACATCCTGATCCTGCGCCAGGTCGCGAATCTGCGCCTCGACGGCCTGCGCGGCCGCGGCGACCCTCTGGCGCGAGGGGCCGGGCTCCTCCGGGAAGAACACCGACGCCGCACCGGCCCCGCTGTCGACGATGTCCTCGTCGCCGGGCTCCGGCGCGATCAGGCATACTCCGGCACCGGACACCGATTCGATCCCCAGGCTGCGCCAATCGCCCCTGGCCCACACGCCGCGGTCCCCCACGCGCACGAGCGTGTCGTCGACCAGGTCCGGCGCATCACCGAACAGCTGCGCGCGCGCCTCCATCAGGTAGCGGGAGGGCTGCCTCGTGGTCGAACCCGTCCGATAGATCCACGAGCCCACGAGGAGCTGGATGCTCCGAGCGCGCGTCATCGCCACGTACGCCAGGCGGCGCTCCTCGCGCTCCGCGTGCACTCCCAGGGAGCGCCCGTAGTGCCCCTTCACCCACTTCGAATACGCAGCAGAGGGCTTGGACTCCCCCTCCACGTCCAGCAAGAACGGCGGCAGATCCGCGCGATCCCCGCGCAGCGGGTGCGGCAACGCGCCCGCATCCGTCAACCAGGCAGTAGCGATCGGCGGCTCATCCAGCCACGACACAGTCTTGCGCTTGTCGTGCGACGGGAAGATGCCGTCACTCAACCCGAAGACGACGACGCAATCCCACTCGAGTCCCTTGGAAGCATGGACCGTCATGATCTGCACGGCGCGCGGATCCGGCTCCCCCAGGGGAGCCTCGAGTCCGTCCTCTCGCTCGTCGGCCATGCGCAGGTAGGCCAGGAACGAGCCGAGGGAAGCCCCCGGCGTATCCTTCTCGTAGGCCGCCGTCACCGCGATGAACTCGTCGAGGGCCGCGCGCCCGCCCATCGACAGCGGATCGGCGATCACGTCGTCCAACGTGCCCATGATGAGGATCGCCCTCTCGACCTGCTCGGTGACCGAGCGCCCCACGCCCTCGCGGACCTGCCGCAGGCGCTCGCCGAGGAGCCGCACGCGGCGCACCGCCTCCTCGCTGATCGCGGGCCGCCCCTCGGCCGCCCACCCCGGCTCCGGCGGAGAATCCACCGCATCCAAAAGGACCGCCTGGTGGGGGTTTGTCCCCTCCGTGCGGGCGAGGACGCGCGACCAGTCGCCCAGCGCCATCAGGTCCGTGGCCCCCAGGTCGATGCCCACCAGCAGGCGCGCCAGCCACGGGGAGGCCTCAACGTCATAAGCCAGCTCCAGCGCGGCGCGCACGTCCTGCACGGCGGGCTGGTCGAGCAGACCGCCGAGTCCCACGATCTCCGTCGGGATACCGGCGTCACGCAGGGCAGCGTCCACGTACGCGAAGTCCTTGCGGCGCCTGCACAGCACCGCGACCGTGCGCCGCTTGCCGCCCTCGCTCGCATGGGAGCGCACGCTGCGGGCGAAGTCGACGACGGCACCCAGCGCGGCCTCGTAGTCAGGGGCGTACGCGACATCGACATGCCCGGGCCCCGCTCCGTCTCGCGCGACCAGGACGGGCGACTGGGCCTTGAGGTGCTCTTTGCCCTCCTGATACGCGGCGACCTCACGCAGGGGCGCAGCCACGCGATTCGCCGCGTCCAGGATCGCCTCGTCGTTGCGCCAAGCCGTGGACAGGGTGAGCGTCTGGCTCTCCTGTGCTTCCCCCGTCTGGAATCGATCCAGGAAGGACTCCAGCGACGAGGCCGAGGCCCCCCTCCAGCCGTAAATAGCCTGATTCGGGTCGCCCACCGCGGTGACAGCGTGGTCGCCGAACAGCATGGACAGCATGTCCATCTGGATGACGGACGTGTCCTGGAACTCGTCGAGGAGGACCGCGCGGAACTCTTCGCGCAGCGACTCGCGAACCGCCGGGGCCTCGCGCACGATACGCGTGGCCAGGACGAGCTGGTCGGAAAAGTCCAGCACGCCCATGTCGCGCTTGCGCTTCTGATACTCCGCGATGGGGTCGAGGAAGGCGATGCGGCGGCGGTTCGCCCGCAGCAGGCGCCGTGCGTCGTCGTTCGTCTCGCGCACCTGTTCGAGCTCGCGGCCAAAGCCCACGAGGGCCTCGCGGGCGCTCTCCACCGTGTAGCCATGCTCGGCGAACTCGCCTGCCAGGTGCAGGATCTGTCCGACTGCCCCCAGGGGCGTGAGATCCTCGTCGAGGTCGGTGGGCCACGCCTCGACAATCTGCAGCATGAGGTCCAGAGCCCCGGCCTCGGAGAGCATCGAGAAATCGGGGTCGATGCCGATACGCATCCCGTGCTCGGACACGATGCGTTCGGCGAAGGAGTTGTAGGTGAGGGACACGGGGTCCTCGTCGAGGCGCTCGCGCAGCTGCGGCATCTCGCGTGAGAGAAGCCGGATGCGTTCGCGCAGGCGCTCCCCCAGCTCGCCGGCTGCCTTGCGCGTGAAGGTGAGGCCGAGGATCGAGGACGGGCTCAGGTCGGGGTGGTTGGCGAGGAGCCACAGCACACGCATCGACATGGTCTCGGTCTTACCCGACCCCGCGCCCGCCACGACGAGGAGCGGGCGTCGCGGGGCCTCGATGACGCGCACCTGCTCGTGCGTCGGGGTCTTCGTCGCGTCGACGATTGCCTGAATCTGCATGGCACTCAGAGCCATTGCACTGTCCTTTCCCACGTCACTCCACCACCTTGCGGCCGCGCTCGCGCGCCGGGCACAGCCGGTCGAATGAGCAGTATCGGCAGGCCTCCTGCGAGGGCCTCGCCTCGAAGTACGGGCCACGGGCGCTGAGTGCCACCTCGCGCACCGACTCGCGCCACCGCTCCAGCTCCTCGCCCTGGAGCGCAGGCTGATCGTAGATCTGTGGCTTGGAGCCGCCCAGCAGTGCGATGCGAGCCCCCGCGACCTTTTCGCCCGAGGCGAGCATGGCCATCTGGTAGGCGGCCAGCTGCGGGTTTTCTGCGACGCTGGCCTTCGTGTAACCGCTCTTACCGGTCTTCAGGTCAGTGACGCGAACGCCCTCGTCCACCTGCTCGAGTCGGTCCATCCGGCCCCGGATGGTCACGCCCTCAACCTCGGACGATACCGTCTGTTCCACCGTGACCTCACCGGGTACGCCGACGACGTAGGAGGCCAGGTTGTTCACGATCTCGCGCGCGTGGCGGTCGGAGACGCGACCAGCCCACGTGTCCAGGTTGTAGCCCAGCTCCTCGATACGCGCCTCCAGTGCCTCGGTGAGCTCCTCGGGGGTTCCGTGCGGATGCTCCTCGGCGACCGCGTGGACGAGGGTGCCGAGGCTGGCGGCCGCGTTCGACGGTGCATCGGCTCCGATCGTGGTGAGGAACCACCGCAGCGGGCATGCCAGCGCGCGTTCGAATTGCGACGGCGACAGGACGATCTGCCCGCGGTAGTCCTGCGCGCTGGTCGGCGTGCCACCCGCGCCCAGCCACCGGTGCGGCTGCGCGGAAGCAATCCCCTCGCGAGCCATGAGGGCCAGGAGGGTGGCGGCGAGCTGGGCGTCAGCCGGCTCGTCGGAGTTAGCCGCACGCGCCCGCAGGTCCGCGATGTGCCCGGACAGGGACAGCGGCGCCTCGACCGGATCCACCGGGACGATGTCGTTCTCTCGATGGGTGCCAGCCAGGTACGCCACCAGGTCGAAAAACACTGAGGGCGCCGCGTCCTCCGAGCGCACCGCGCCGGCGTGCACGATGCTGCGAGAGCGCGTCACAGCCGCGACGAAGAGGCGATACTCATCATCCAGCACCGCGCGACGGGCTGCTCTCGTCGAGTCGATGAGCTCCTCGCGCCCATCCTCTCCCACGGCGACACGGCCCGCGCCCACGTCCGCGAGGAGGTCAGCGCGCAGAATCCGGTCGCGCAGGCGCAGGTTCGGCCAGGCCCCGTCCTGCAGGCCCGCGAGGACGACGACCTGCCAGTGGCGACCCATCGCCTGCGCGGGGGTGAGGACCTCGACGCCGCCCGGGCGCACGCCCACGCGCGAAATCGTGTCGATGGGGACCGAGCCGGCCAGCAGCTCCGATGCGAAGCCCACGGCGGAGCCAGCGGGGTTGCGCTGCTCCCACACGTCGGCCACGCGCAGGAGTGCCACGACGGCGTCCAGCTGATCGTCGTACCAGCCCGACGAGTCATCCGACGCGATGGCCCGCGAGCGCCACTCGCCGGCCACCCCGGATGCCTCCCAGAGGGACCACAGGCGTTCCTGTGGGCGCACACTGCCGCTCATCCCCAGCTCCCACAGGCGCGCGGCGGTCTCGAGGGGCCGCGCGAGCATGGTGGCTGCGCGGGCGCGCTTGCCGCCCGCCTGCTCGGCCTGTTCGATGAACGGCCTCCACGTCTGCGGGTCACTGACGAGGTCGGCAGCCGTCAGCGGGATCGGCGCGGATTCGCCGCCCGCTTCCTCGGCAGCCTGGGCGCGCGCGGCGTTCAGGCGACGCAGCAGACGGTGGATGGCGAGGGCGTCGGCTCGCACGAGGGGCGAGGGCAGGAGGCGCTCGGCGAGTTCGCGGCGCTGGGCCACGTCCGTGTCGCTCGTCCCCGTCGGCATGGTCACCAGGTCCAGGAGCAGGCGCGTCGTCGGCTGGGTCGCGAAGTCGAAGGCACGTCCGCCGCCCGCGACGGGCACGCCTCCGCGCGCCAGATAGCGGCTAGTTTCGGCAACCATCGAGGAGCTGCGCACGATAACGACCTGATCCGAAAAGTCGATGCCGTCGTGCAGGTGGTGGGACCTGAGGGCTCGCGCGATGAGTGCCCCCATCTGCGAGGGAGTAGCGCCCAAGTGGGTGACCAAAGCGCCCTCAGGAGCGTCGTCCGCGACGCCGGCCTCGCGCCGGGCGGGCGAGCCGGACTGTGCGATGCGCGCGCATGCCTGGCGCGCCAGCTCGCGCACGGCACGGGACATGTCGTAGACCTGGCCGAGCTCCGCGATCTCGACACCAAGAGCACTGGCAAGCCTGCGGTCCAGGTGCGGCTCGCCGCCGCGATACCCAGCCACGGCCACATCGGAATCCGAGAAGGCAACGATCCGGGCACCCGCGCCGCGACAGGCTCGCAGCAGCCTCAGCGTCGAGGGCGTGCAATCCTGCAGGTCATCAACGATCACCACATCGGGCACCGGACACGGCGCCTGTACACCGCGCTTCGGCGCATCCTGCTCCCATGCGTCTATCAGATCGGCCGCGAGCGCCTGGATACGCGACAGGTCCACGCGCAGCGTGCGCGGATACTCCGGGGAACGCTCGTGCCCCTCCTCCAGCGCAGCAATAATCGCACCCGCGCCCTGCCACTCCGGACGACCGAACCGGGCCCCGGCCTCGGACAGGGAGGACGCGTCCATCCCGGCCTCGCCCGCGCGGGCCACCAGGTTGCGCAACTCCCCGCGGAAGGCCGGCATCGCGCGCATCTGCGGTCCAATGTCCTCGGGCCACGGTGCATCCACCGACTCCAGGGCCTCGGCGAGCATCTGGTCCTGGGCCGCGCCCGTCACCAGCTCCACGCCCTCCAAGGGCACGTCGCGCTGGGTGCGCCACGTAGCCACCACCTGATAGGCGAAAGAGGCAGGGGTACGCACCGGGCGCACCGCATCCGGACCAAGCGCCTGCGCGCGCGGGGTCAGCACGTCGGCACGCGTGCGATCGGGAGCGAGAATCAGCGCGGAGCGGCCCTGGGCGGCCGCCTCCTCAAACACGGCCAGGGCACACGTCGAGCGGCCCGAGGACGGGGCGCCGCGCGCAATCACGTCGCCCGAGCGCGCCGCGTCCACGACCGCACGCTGGTTCGCGTTCAGCTCCGGCAGACGCCACCAATCGGCGTTGCGGCTACGCAACCTGACCTTGATTTCGCTCATAACGCAATACTCCCAGACCCCACCCGCATCTGCGGCACATATGATGTCCATGACGATATTTACCAGCAAGGAGTCAACATGGAGATCTTCATCGGCATCCGCGACAACACGCGCCAGCTCGCCCTCGACGTCGACATGACCGAAAACGAACTCATGGCGAAGGTCAACGAGGCCCTCATCTCCGCCCACGGCGTCCTCGATATCACGGACACGAAGGGCCAGCGCACCCTCGTACCCGCACACGCCCTCGGCTACGTGCAGATCGCCAACAAGACCGAACGCCGCGTCGGTTTCGCAATCCACTGATTCGCGCCCAAACGAACGAGGCCGGGGAACCCGAGCGGTTGCGATACCGCCCGAGGAACCCCGGTCTCGTTTATACCCTGTGGCCTCAGGCCTTCAGGTGAATGTCCTTCATGCGCTCCCCGTGACGCTTGATCACGTACTCCGTGATCTCATCGACGTTCTCCGGGGACGCAGCCAGCGACGGGTAGGTGAACAGCGTCGCGCGCACCAGGCCGAGGGCCTCGCCCGCCACGCGGCGCCCCCACAGGGACAGGCGCGCAGACAGCTGCTCGTCAGCCTCGATCTGCGGGCCCAGGTGCGCGCGCACCCAGTGCCCCTGCTCGAATGGCCACACGTCCTCGATGCCCTCGAACAGGCCGTGCACCTTCGCGACGCGGATCAGCATGTCGCCCAGCATGCCGCGGGTAATGAACGTCTTGACAGCCCGCTCCGCGAACGTCGTCGGACGCGTGCGCGCATCCAGGTCGTCGTACGCTCCCGAGAACGCGTTACCGGCCGCCAGCAGATCAAAGCCGCGGTGCGCACTCCACACCTCAAGCTGCTGATAAAGCTTGAAGCACTGCGCGGCCATGCGCGCATGCTCCACGTGGGCCTCGAACGTAGGGGCCTGCTCACCATCCTTCGCCAGGCGCGTCATGAACGCGAGCGACGAATAGGCGAGAATACCAAGGACTTCGGCGTCGTCGGCGGGGACGGAATCAAACTCGTGTGCCATGACTCCAGCATAGTGCCTGACAAGCTCCACGGCCCGGCGCATGATTCCTACTTCTGTGCATTTGGTAGCCGTCTCTGTGACCAGCCCCTCCCCCGCGAACTCCTCACACACCATTACACTGAAAGGTGACCACCGGAAGACCGGTCGCATTCTTGACTACATAACACGTACGCGTGGACGAGAATCCCCGCCCCAGATAATGCGCGATCGGCACCGACCCCAACCCCGGAAAAGCCCGGGAGACAAGGTAGATCGTGACCAACACGAGCACTGAGGCAACTGTGCCCACCACCGACGTTGACACCACCGAGAAGGCCACCCCGGCCTCGTCCGTCGAATACTCCGCAGGCGTCGTCCGCCTCGGCAACATCAAGCCCGCAGCCCCCGAGGTCGAAGAGGCCACCCCGGACATTTCCGGCAAGGGCGAGGACCTCGACAAGAAGTCCTTCGCAGACTTCGGCGTCACCGACCCGATCGTCGACGCCCTCGAAGACCAGGGCATCACGCATCCCTTCCCGATCCAGGCCCTGACGCTTGGCCCCGCGCTGGAGCGCCACGACATCATCGGCCAGGCCAAGACCGGCACCGGCAAGACCCTCGGCTTCGGCATCCCCGTCCTCGAGGACGTCATCGCGCCCGACGAAGAGGGCTACGAGGACCTCCTCAACCCGAACAAGCCGCAGGCGCTCATCATCCTGCCGACCCGCGAGCTCACCAAGCAGGTCGCCCAGGACCTGCGCGAGGCCGCCAAGTACCTGTCGACCCGCATCGTCGAAATCTACGGCGGCGTCGCCTTCGAGCCCCAGATCGAGGCTCTCGAGCGTGGCGCCGACATCGTCGTGGGCACGCCCGGCCGCCTCATCGACCTGCTGCGTAAGGGCCACCTGCACCTGTCCGGCGTCGAGACCGTCGTCCTCGACGAGGCCGACGAGATGCTCGACCTGGGCTTCCTGCCCGACGTCGAAACGCTGCTCAGCCGCGTCCCCGAGAACCGCCACACCATGCTGTTCTCCGCGACCATGCCCGGCCCCGTCGTGGCCCTCGCCCGCCGCTTCATGGTCCAGCCGACCCACATCCGCGCGCAGGATCCCGACGACCAGAACCAGACCGTCAACACGGTCAAGCAGGTCATCTACCGCGTTCACGCCATGAACAAGGTCGAGGTCGTCGCCCGTATCCTCCAGGCGGAGGGGCGCGGCCGGACCGTCATCTTCTGCCGCACCAAGCGCACGGCTGCCCGCCTGGGCGAGGACCTGACCGCCCGCGGTTTCGCGGTCGGCTCGCTGCACGGCGACCTGGGGCAGGGCGCGCGCGAGCAGGCTCTGCGCGCCTTCCGTAACGGCAAGGTCGACGTCCTGGTCGCCACCGACGTCGCTGCACGAGGCATCGACGTCGACGACGTCACGCACGTCATCAACTAC
Source organism: Schaalia dentiphila ATCC 17982 (assembly GCF_000154225.1). Classification (NCBI taxonomy): domain Bacteria; kingdom Bacillati; phylum Actinomycetota; class Actinomycetes; order Actinomycetales; family Actinomycetaceae; genus Schaalia; species Schaalia dentiphila. The sequence continues at coordinate 2,269,030 of NZ_DS264586.1, forward strand.
CAGTGCCCCGAAGACGAGAAGATCTACATCCACCGCATCGGTCGCACGGGCCGCGCGGGCAACTCGGGCACGGCCGTCACCTTCGTTGACTGGGACGATACGCCGCGCTGGTCGCTCATCTCCAAGGCCCTGGGCCTGGGTGTGCCGGATCCGCTCGAGACCTACCACACCTCCCCCCACCTGTTCACCGACCTGCATATCCCGGAGGGCACGACCGGTCGTCTGCCGCGCGCCAAGCGCACACGCGCCGGCCTGGATGCGGAGGTGTTGGAGGACCTGGGCGGTTCGTCTCCTCGCCGCGAGGGCCGAGGCCGTGGCTCGCGCGGCGGGTCCCGAGGCGCCTCTCGGGGTGGCCGTGGGCGTTCGGCGCGTTCGGGCGGCACTTCGGATTCAGCGCGCGGCTCTCGGTCGCGCGGTTCCCAGGACGGGGATCGCACGCTGAACGCCGGTAAGGGGGGTCGATCGGATCGCGGTACGCGTGGCCGTGGCCGCGGCGAGCACTCGCAGCATGCGGGTGAGGCGTCTGAGGGCGCGCCCCGCGCCCGCAAGCGCATCCGCCGCCGCAAGGGCGCCGAGTGAGGCTGTCAGCGTCGCACTGATACGACATGAGGAGGGGCCCGAGCCGAAAGGCTTGGGCCCTCCCCTGTTTTTTATTGTTCTCCGGCGCATCCCTGCTGTGGCATTGACGCACGTAGCTCCGGATCACGCACACGGGTGCGGTGAGCATGAGAGGCGTCCACGCCGACCCACGACCGTAGCCTGAGTCTGTCACTGACGCACTCCACGCCTGCAGCACTAGGTCCGCACGATAGACGCTGCACCAGCTATTGAAGCGCTACACCCGTTACGGGGCACTACACCCGAACAGAAGAGGTGTAATGCCTACGGATCGGGTGCAGTGCCCCCACGACAAGGGCAAAAGCGGGCTGCCCTGTGCCAACAGCTTGACAACGGTGCTCAGGCACTGCCACGAAGCTGTCGAAAACTCGGTGGAGCACCGCTCTGTCCCCCACATTCAGATACCACCGACCGGCGCACTGGCTCTATCCACCACCAGGTTGTCACCGGGAGGGGCCGATGCTCGGCTGCACTCCCTCATTGAGGTCATGCCTGCATCCCAGGAGGCTCCTCGCGCTGTCGGTGGGCTCACCTTCCGAAGTGAACGGCCGACACCTCCCGCTGCAGCATCCCTGCAAGAGCCTACCGAAGCCCCGTGCGGATCACTCCTCTTCCGACGCCGGCAAGATGCTCCTCTCGCGCTCGGTGAGAACCCGCTCGACGACGCCCGGCAGGCGCGTCGGCACTTCGCGGCGGCGCAGGGCGAGGAGGCGCACGCGCGTCCACGGGGAGACTCGCACGCTTTCGGGCCAGCGAGTTGAGACGTACTGGACCGCGTCCACCACCTCCAGGCGTCGCGTCGAATTGCCCACGCGCACCCACAACTCTGCTTCCCCCTTACCCTTGGGTCCCCTCAGATAAACGGGGCGGGGCGAAGGCGGGATGGTCACGCGGCACACATCTTGGCGTTCGTACCCATCCTGCGGGTCCGTGGCCTCGGCAAAGTCGAGCCTCGGCAGAGTGGCGGCATTGGTCCCCATTCGCTGGCCCCACAGGTCGCGGATCCACAGCTCGAAACGGTCAGCGTCCGGGGTCTTGAGGGTCGCATAGTCGGGGCCAAGCCCGATAAGCCGTCCCTCGTCGTCGACGCCGATGAGGAGAGTGCCGCCACCGGAGTTCATGAAGGCGGCGACGGTTTTGGCGATAACGGTCTCCATTGCATCGTCGCGTTTGCCGGAACGCATGTTCCAGCGGGCGCTCGACTTGAATTCGAGGGAGTCGGATTCGCCGTGCCTGGCAACCTCGGAGATGGGGTCGAGGCCGGGGCGCGGGTGCAGGTAGGCGGCGATCAGGGAAACAACGATGACGACGACGAGGGCAACCAGCGCGGCGACGCCGATCATCCCAGGTTTCCACAGGTCACCGGAGTCGAAGATCCAACCGGCGATCACCAAGCCACCCCACAGGCCGGCCAGGCCGGTCAGAGTTGCTGACGCGGTGGACATCGTCATGCGGTTCTTCAGGACCCGGCGCACTACGACGCCGATCAGCCACGCGATGAGGACCAAGACCTGCTGGATGAACACCATCCAGATCAGGTCCGGGCTCGCCGGGACGAATGAGCCGTTCGTTGGTTCCACGGGTGTCCTTTCGGGTTTCGACGCTTATCACTCCTAAGACATCATAGGAAACTGAACGAATCCTCAAAGCCCGGCGCACGTTCCCTCGAAGCCGCCCGCGCGCGCAGCGAAGCCCCGGCCAGCGGAGTCAACCGCCGGCCGGGACCACGCTCACCCCATGAGGTTGAACGCCGCCGCGGTTCCGACGAGCAGGTTCGCACTCGCGTGGAGCGTCCAGCCGGGCAGGATCGATCCCCCGGCCCCCTCCTCGTTGAGCCAACCGACGATCCATCCGCTGGCCCCCGTCAGGATCCCGATGGCGAGGAGCCGGATCGGGTTCGCGAAGGAGGCGAACATCGCGACATGCAGGATACCGAAGGCGATGGCCTGAGCGGCGTTGCCAGGGGCGAAACCCCACCTGGCGATGACCCGCTTGCCGAGGAAGCCCCGGAAGAATAACTCCTCGGCGAGGGAGGTCTGCACGATCGCGAAGAGCAGGACCGGGACGAGGCCGCCGAGGCCTCGCCCGGCGAAACGCGCGGCAGGCACGTCCCCCGACAGGGATTGGAGCAGCGCGGTTGAGGCCGCCCCGATCACCACCCACGCGAGGATGGCAACGCCGAGTCGCGCCCTTCTCCCGTCCCAGGTCGGCCAACGTAGACCGATCCAGGAGGCAAAGCCAACACTACGTCTGGCGGTGAATGCCCACCACGCGAACGGGATCACGAGGAACAGGCCGAGCTGGACGAAGGCGCTGATCACTGACGATAAGAGGAACATTGAAACCTCCTATGCTTGGCTCGCGCACGCGCGAGGACGGGCGCTAGCGCAGGGACGTGTGTTTCTCGATGGAACGAGAGGCCCACAGGCCCATGACCAGCGCAACCAGGGGCACGAGGACATAGGAGCCGGTGCCGATGACGTTCGGTTGCCCCTCGGTTCCCATCGTCGCCAGGTACGAGGTCCACATAATCTCGGTGGAGAAGTGTCCGTCGGTTGTAACAGACAGCGGAAGGAAGAACGTGCCAACCGTGGAAAGCACCTGGTTGACGATGTACAGCAGGACGAAACCGATGATGGGCGCGCCGAAACCCATGTGATTAAAGCGCCCTTCCGCGCCGATGGACATGACGGCACTACCCTGCACGAGCCACGACAACGACACGAGCACCTGCGCCACAATCATGATAGCGACGGTGGAGGTGGGAACTCCGGCTACGAGGGAACGCGGCCCGGCCGTATACTCAGCGAGGCTAATGCCGTCGCTCCACGCGGCGGCCGAAGCGACGGCGATAATTCCGCCGACGGCCAGGGCGAGAGCCAGGAGGCACTCGATCACCATCCGGGTGGTCTTCGCCCAGAAAATGGTCGTGCCGGAGACGGGCAGGCTCATCATGAAGTAGCCGCGCTGCCCGTACAGGGTCTTCCAGTAGTCGGCCATCGCCGCGATCGCGCAGGCGACCGGCGTGAGCGCACACAGGGCGTAGGCGAGGACAGCGGTGGAGCCGCTGATTCCCGGCAGCCCCGCGGCGACGATTCCCGACGCGGCGGCAATAGTGACGATGAACGCCCCGAAGGAGCGCGCGTCCGCGCGGTAACGCGAGCGAATCTCGTAGGCAAGTAGTTTGGCGTACATCAGCGGTATTCCTTCCGGAAGATAGCATCAAGGGAATCGCCGTGGGAGGCGCGCAGGTCGTCGGCGTCGCCTTGCAGGAGGACCTGCCCGTCCTTCATGAAGAGCGCATAGTCGACGAAGTGTTCGATGTCGGAGATGAGGTGGGTGGACATGATGAGCAGCGAGGCGGGGTCGAACTCGCGCAGGATGCCGTCGAGGATGACGTCGCGTGTGGCGGGGTCGACACCGCTGATGGGTTCGTCGAGGAGGAACACGCGGGCGCGCCGGGACATGACGAGGCTGATCTGGAGCTTCTCCCCCATGCCCTTGCTCATCTCGCCGAGGCGTCGGTCGGTGGGCAGTCCGAAGAAGTCGACCATCGAGGCCGCCTTGTCTGCGTCGAAGTCGGCGAAGAACGTGGAGTAGACGCGGATCGCATCCGCTGCCGTCCACTCGGTGTTCAGGAAGTCGGCGTCGGGCAGGTAGGAGACGATCTCCTTGGTGGCGACGCCGGGCGCATGCCCGTCGATGGTCACGGCACCCTCATAGTCGGAGAGGACTCCGGCGAGGATCTTGAGCAGCGTCGTTTTACCGCAGCCGTTAGGGCCCATGAGGCCGACGATGTGCCCGGAGTCCAGGCTCAGGCTGTAGTCGCGCAGGGCTGGGGTAGAGCGGTAGCTCTTCGTCAGGCCAGTGACCTGGACGAGGCCGGGGACAGCCGCGCTCGCGCCTGTGGGTTGGGTGGTCATGAGAGTATTTCCTCCTGGTTTACAGGTCCGCGTTCCAGCGTTCATCGACGAGGCCGTGGGCACCTTCAACATCGACGCCGAGGGATCGGCAGGCGCGGATGAAAGCGTCTGCTGCGGCGCGCGCATCCTCCTGGCGGAGGGCGTGGAGCGCCGTGTCGTCGGTGGCGACGAAACGCCCGGCAGTTCGCTTGGGGATCGTGAGCCCTTCCTCATCGAGGGCGGCGAGGGCTCGTTGGACGGTATTGGGGTTCGTTCCGGCCTCGATGGCGAGGTCTCGGACGGAGGGGATCTTCTCTCCCAGCTTCCACGTCCCGTTGGTGATGCGGGATCGGAAGGAGTCGGCGAGCTGGATCCAGATGGGGCGGGTGTCATCGATGCGCATCGATGCATCCCTCCTGTCTCTCTGTATTAATACACTAATACAATGACACAGATTCAGAATTGTGTCAACCCACTAATACACTTGGGTCGCGTGTCAATACCGATGCGCGCTCCCGAAACACAGGAAAGGCCCGGAACCTTGCGGTTCCAGGCCCTTCCCTACGCAAATACGTCAGGCGATCGGCTCACCCTCGATGTGCCACACATCGCGAGCGTAGTCGGAGATCGTGCGGTCCGAGGAGAAGCGGCCGGAGCGGGAGATGTTCGCCCACACGCGAGCGTTCCAGGCCTTCTGGTCGCGGTAATCGGCGGCCATACGGTCCTTGGTCTCGCGGTAGGAAGCAAAGTCACCCAGCACGTAGTACACGTCGGCGGGGTCGTAGCCGCCCTCGAGGATCGAGTGGCGGATGTCGTGGAACCAACCGGAGTTGGAGTCGTCGAGCGTGCCGTCGGTCAGGGCGTCGATGACGCGCTTGAGGCCGGGGACGTTCTCGTAGTGCCAACGGGGGTCGTAGTGGCGACGCAGCTCGGGCAGCTCATCGTCGGTCGCACCGAAGATGTAGGCGTTCTCATCGCCCACGGCCTCGAGAATCTCAACGTTCGCGCCGTCCAGGGTGCCCAGGGTGAGGGCGCCGTTCATCATGAACTTCATGTTGGACGTACCCGAGGCCTCCTTACCGGCCATCGAGATCTGCTCGGACACATCCGCGGCGGGGATGATGTGCTCAGCGGGCGAGACATTGTAGTTGTGAACGAAGACAACCTTGATGCGCCCATTGATGTCCGCGTCGTTGTTCACCAGCTCAGCGATAGCGTTGATGAGCTTGATGATCGCCTTGGCGCGGATGTAGCCGGGAGCGGCCTTCGCGCCGAAAATGAAGACGCGGTTGGGTGTGTCCAGCGTCGGGTCGTCCTTCATGCGGAAGTACAGGTCCAGGACGTAGAAGGCATTGAGCAGCTGACGCTTGTACTCATGCAGGCGCTTGATCTGGACATCAAAAATCGCATCGGGGTCAATCTCGACGCCCTCGCGCTCCTTGACCCACGCCGCGAAGTCGACCTTGTTGGCGCGCTTGATCTCGCCCAGGCGCTCAAGCACCTCGTCAGTGCCGGCCTCGGTAAACTTAGAGAGTTCCGTGAGGTCACGAACCCACGCGTCGGAGCCGGTCACCTCGTCGAGGAGGGCGGCCAGGCGCGGGTTGCACTGCTTGAGCCAGCGGCGCGGGGTCACGCCGTTGGTCTTGTTGTTGAAGCGCTCCGGCCAGATCGCGTACCACTCCTTGAGGGTGTCGCGCTTAATGATCTCCGTGTGGAGGGCGGCGACGCCATTGATGGAGTAGGAGCCGTAGCAGGCGATCCAGGCCATGCGCACGGTGTTGCCGGCGACGGGGGCCATGTAGTCGATCGTTGCCTGGTCGAGGCCACGCTCAGCCATATCGATGCGGAAGCGGCGGTCGATCTCGCGGACAATCTCGGCGATGCGCGGGAACAGGCGGTCGAAGATGTGGATGTCCCAGGTCTCCAGGGCTTCGGCGAGAACCGTGTGGTTCGTGTAGGCGAAGGTCTTGGAGACGACCTTCCAGGCATCTTCCCAGCCGAGGCCGTGCTCGTCCATGAGGATGCGCATGAGCTCGGGGATGGCGAGGACCGGGTGGGTGTCGTTGAGCTGGACGGCGTTGAACTCGTCGAAGCCGTTGAGGTCGGTGCCGTGGTGACGCACGTAGTTGGCGACGATTTCCTGCAGGGAGGCGGAGCAGAAGAAGTACTGCTGGCGCACGCGCAGGACCTTGCCCTCGAACGTGGTGTCATTGGGATACAGGACTCGGGAGATGTCCATAGTGCGCTCACGGTCGACGATGGCGTCGGTGAAGCGCTGGGAGTTGAAGGCGTCGTAGTCGAATTCCTCGATCGGCTCAGCCTTCCACAGGCGCAGGGTGCCCACGTTCTTGGTGCCGTAGCCGGTGATCGCGATGTCGTAGGGGACGGCGCGAACGGTCAGGTCAGCGTAGGAGACGATGCGTGCGCGCTCTTCGCGGCGAATGACGAAGGGATATCCCTCTTCCATCCACGGGTCCGGGTGCTCGGTCTGGAAGCCGTTGTCGAAGAGCTGCTTGAACAGGCCGTAGCGGTACAGGATGCCGTAGCCGCGCACGGGCAGGTCGAGGGTCGCGCAGGAGTCGAGGAAGCAGGCGGCGAGGCGACCTAGGCCACCGTTACCGAGGGCAGCATCAGGTTCCTCTTCGAGGACCTGGCCGAGGTCGAGGCCGTAAGCGGCGAGGGCTTCGCGAGCCTGCTCGACGAGGCCGAGGTTCGACAGGTTGTTGAGCAGGGCTCGGCCCATGAGGAACTCGGCGGAGAAGTAGTGTTCCTGACGACCCTTGGCGTAACGCTCCGTGGTGGCGGCCCAGTTATCGGCGATCTGATCAACGATTGCGGCGGACAGGCCCTGCCACACCTCCATCAGGGTCGAATCTTCAACGGGGCGTCCAGAGGTCGCGCGCACATGAGAGGGCAGCGACTGCGTCAGATCCAGCGTCATACGATTTCCTTTTTTGTAACTGCGCCGTGCCCGCCGCGGGGGCGAGCGCCCCAGGGTGGGGCTGGCCTCAATTCTAGAGGGTAGCGATTAACCACCACGATTCCATGCGCTGGCACGGGTCTGGGAGAAACCCCACCCTCAGCCACGTGACGGAGCACACCCGCCACATTGACTCTAAGACTAAAGACCCAGGTTGTCACCAACAAACACCAGCGAAAATAACCCCACCTGCAGCAAGTTGCGAAATACTCCTTCAATGATTTTTCGCAAACGTGAGACACGGTCAGTGTTCATGGACTAAGGTTTTCATGTAACCAATGCTGACCGGGCTAACAACAGCCCACACGGCCAGTGTTCTTGAGACTGAATCACCTTCAACACGAGGAATACGATGAAACTGACGCATAGGTTGACCATCACGACGGCTCTGAGCGCCACGCTCGCGACCGCCCTGATCGCAGGCCCGGCAATGGCTTCTCCTACCGAAGAGAACAAGCCCACCGGTCCCACGATTGCCAACGGCGACAACTCGACCGCGTGCCGCGCGAACTGGACCGCCTCGGCGATCCTCGACACGGACATCCTGGCCCACCACCCCGAGCTTGTATCCGCCGACGCAATCACCCGCAACGCCGACGGCACCATCAACAAGGTCGCCACCGGCTCGAACAACGGCTACACCTCGAAGGTGTCCGCCCTGTTCAATAACGACTCCTACACGGCACCGGGCATGTTCGAGGCCAACCACTGGATCTCCGGATCCCAGCAGAACTGGCGCTTCCCCGTCGCCACCAAGACCAAGCTGGCCGCCGGCACGACGATCACCGTCGACCTGCCCGACGACATGACCAACACCGTCTTCACCGGAAAGCTCGAGACCCGCGCAGGCCTGAACGCCTTCATGCAGGCATGGGGCGGCCAGGCCGCCACCTACACGTGGAACGACGGCGACTTCACGGCCACCCTGACCGACGCGGCGAAGAACATCTGGACCATCACGCTGAACAAGGGCCTCGAAGCCAACACTGGCACTGTCTTCCAGTTCACGGGCACCTTCCCCGAGGGGGCCGAGTCCTCGACCGCTACCGCGACGCTGACCGGTGCCCAGTTCCCGGCCGACGGCGCGGTGTGCGGCGACCTGCCCACCCCTGAAACCCCCGAGCTCACCAAGTGCCAGGTCACCACGGTGGACCGCACCGTGTGGAGCCCCTACTCGCGTGACATCAACGAGCGCTCGAAGTACTCCAGCTCCTGGGGTTCGGATGAGCCCAAGTGGGGCGAAGCCAACGCCGATGGCTGGTTCGTCGCCACCGGTACCGACCCAAAGGTCGGCGACTCGCGCACCCTGCGCCTGTACGGCGCCACCCACAAGGACCTCACCAACGCGACGCTGACGATCAAGGCCATCCAGGGCCTGAAGTTCGACGCCTCCACGATCAACACGATCTCCAACCCCGGCGCTGGCGCGCTCAAGGGTAACGGCTTCACGAACACCGTCGAGGGCCTGGGCGAGATCAAGGTCAGCGAGGACGGCAAGACCATCACCGTCACGATCAAGCACATGCCGGCAAACTCCGCCTTCTCCTTCAACATTAACGGCATCCTGACCGGCGAGACTCTCGAAGGCTCCCCGATCCTGGCCCCGATCGTCCTGCACAACTGGCTGACCGGCACGGACAGCGAGTGCACGGTTCCCACCGAGGAGCCGACCACGCCGGCGCCGTCGGATTCCCCGACGCCCGAGCCGACGACCCCCACTCCCACCCCGTCCGCAACCCCGAGCGGCAACCTCGCTCGCACGGGCGCTGACACCCCGATGCTGGCCGGTGCGGCCATCATGGCTGGACTGGCAGGCCTGGGAGCTCTGGCTCTGCGCCGTCGCCAGCGCTGACGGATCATCCCCCGCAAGGTGCGCCCCTGCGGGGGGCACGCTCCGCAGGGGCGCATAACAGGAAAGTGGCACCCCTCAATGGAGCGGTGCCACTTCCCATCACCGGTTCATCATGAGGGCTCAATTCATGGTGACTTTCGGTAGTTCCATTATGCATGTGATGCACGCATCATTTCAAGGCGAAACGATGACTTTTCGGTGCAAATTCGCGGTTTTTTGCTGCACGTTCGTGCACAACTATCGCGTGATCTGCGCAAACTAGACAAAACGCGGGCCCGCTCGGATCGAGCGGGCCCGCTTTATTTGTCAGGCGAAGATGCCTCAGTGGCGCTTGCGAGCAACCACGAGGGTCACGCCACCGGCCAGCGCGATAACGCCAGCGCCAGCGGCGATCGAAGCGACGGAGCCGGTGTTGGCCAGCGTCGGGTTCGAGGCGGCGGGGGAGCCGACCGGGGCGTTCGTGTTACGGATACCGCCACGAGCAGAGACGGGGGCCGGGCCGTTGCCGGTGGAGATCTGGCCGCGGGTGGTCACGCCGGTGGTGCCGACGGGGCCCGAAGCGGCGCCAGCACCACCCTGATCGGCGGCGGGAGCCTGGTCGACAGCGGGGGTCGAGGGCTCAGGCTGGCTCGGCTGCGGGTCCTGGCTCGGCTCCGGATCCGGCGTGCTCGGAGGCTGGGGCATGCCCGAGGGCTGGGGATCAGGCTGCGGGGCATCGTTGTTGTCCGCGCCGTTGCCGGGGGCCGGAGAGGTGGTCGGGGCGGCGGTGGGACCCGGAGCCGGGTTCGCGGACTGATCCGGCGCGGGAGTCTCGGAGGCGAAAGCAACGCCGGCCGAAGCGGCGATCAGGCCGAGGGCCGCGGTGGCGGCAAGCAGAGACGAGGTCGTCTTCTTCATTGTTTCTCCTGGAAGGAATGTGGTGAGGGATGAATGCGCGACCCTGACCAGTGCGGACTGTGTCGCGTCACGGCGTTCTCTCCCACCCTACAACACCTCCTGACCATTACGCATATATTTCCACATATCACCCGTCTACGAGTCGCACCCCACTATTTCTCAGGACTTTCATCGGCTCCACCACGCGGAAAAACAACCAGTTCAGGACAGCTTAGCGGTCGCAATGAACTGGAAAATGCCCTCCATGATGAGTTGTGTCGCAATGGCGGCCAGCAGCAGGCCGGAAATCTTTGTCAGCAGCATGATGCCACCGGGCCCCAGGAGCCGGGACAGCATCAGGGAGAAACGCATCGTCAGCCACATGACGACGTGCGCCAGTATCACAGCGACGATGACTGCGATCCACGAGCCCACGTTCGTGCCGGCCTGTCCGACGGCCACCATGACAGCGACGATCGAGCCGGGGCCCGCCAAGAGCGGAGTACCCAGCGGCACGAGCGCGACGTTCACGCCCTCGTCCCCCGTGTCTGGTGTCGATGAGTCGGTGCCCATGAGGAGCTCCATGGCGACCAGGAAGAGCAGGACGCCGCCGGAGAGCTGAAGGGCCTCCATCGAAATGTGCAGGAAGCGCAGGATCTGCCCGCCCAGGATCGCGAAGGTCAGGATGACACCGAAGGACACGGATGTCGCCTGGATAGCGGCCCTGCGCTGCTTGACCTGAGAGTATCGCGAGGTCAGCCCCAGGAAGATCGGCACGGTGCCGACCGGGTCCATAATGACCGTCAGCGTCGCGAAGGCGGTCGCAAAAAGAGTGACGTCGAACAGACTCACGGCTCGACCACCTCGATGGTGCCCTGCGCGATGACCTCGGCGATCACCTGCGGGTCCGTCGTGTTTTCGCCGATACGGTTCGGCTTGCCCGTCCCGTGGTAGTCGGAGGAGCCGAACATCGCCAGACCCATCTCGCGGGCCATGCGCTCGACGTCGGCGCGATCCTCAGGCGCGTGGTCGCGGTGGTCGCGCTCGATGCCGAAGAGTCCCGCCTCCGCCATGTCGGCGATGACGGCCTCGGGCAGCAGGCGCTGACGCTTGCGAGCACGGGGGTGGGCCAAGACCGGCACTCCCCCGGCCTTCCGCACGCAGCGCACGGCCTCGACCGGGTCGGGCGCCCAGTGGTGCACGTAGTAGGGGCCCGACGGGTGCAGGGCCTGAACGAAGGCAGCGCTGCGATCGGGGAAGGCACCGGCGGCGACAAGCGCATCGGCGATGTGCGGGCGCCCCACGGGGCCGCCCTCGGGCGCGAAGGCGAGCACGTCGTCCAACGTGATCGGGTAGTCGGCGGACAGGTTCTCGACCATGCGCGCGGCGCGCGTCTCGCGGTCCTCGCGCGTGCGTCGGAAATTATCGACGAGGCCGGGGCTGGCCGGGTCGAAGAGGTACGCCAGGAGGTGCACGGTAATCCCCGAGGACGAGCACGACATCTCAGCGCCCCGGATGAGGCTCACGCCGGTGTCCGCGACAGCGGCCGCGGCCTCGTCCCATCCGATCGTCGTGTCGTGGTCCGTCAGCGCGATGGTGTCCAGCCCGGCCTGCGCGGCGATAGCCAGGAGCTGCGCGGGCGTATCCGTCCCGTCTGAATACGCGCTATGAGTGTGGGGGTCAATTCGCTTCACCATTTGAGATTACCCCATTAGTCCCATCACACAACCGCGCGGGCGAACAACACCCGCGAGCGCCAGGAGGTCTCTCCAATGACCCGGTTTTGGCTTGTCTCGACCGCATTTTCTGCACGTTCTCCCGTTTCGAAGCCGCCGTTTTGACCACCGTCCCACCTGCAGCGACGATCCGTCGACTATAGGAAACTGGCAGTAAGCGGCCATTTGGCCTCCCTCAACACCGATTGGAGTACACGCGTGTCTGACAAGGATCAGACCCAGGTGTCCACCGCGACCGACGCAGGAGACGCCGGGTACAACAAGGCTTTGAAAAACCGACACATCCAGATGATCGCCATCGGCGGCTCGATCGGCACCGGCCTGTTCCTGGGTGCCGGCGGCCGCCTGGCTCAGGGCGGCCCCGCGCTGGCCTTCGCCTACGCGGTGTGTGGCGTCTTCGCGTTCCTGATGGTCCGGGCCCTCGGCGAGCTCGCCGTACGCCGTCCATCCTCGGGCGCATTCGTGTCCTACGCCCGCGAGTTTCTGGGCGAGAAGGGTGCGTTCGTCACCGGCTGGTTCTTCTTCCTGGACTGGGCGGTCACGGTCATGGCCGATATCACCGCGGTGGCGCTGTACATGCACTACTGGTCGATGTTCGAGTCCGTCCCGCAGTGGGTCATCGCCCTCGTCGCGCTCGCCCTGGTCTTCGTCCTCAACATGATGAGCGTCAAGGCCTTCGGCGAGGCAGAGTTCTGGTTCGCGATGATCAAGGTCGCGACGATCCTCATCTTCATGGGCGTGGCAATCTGGGCGATCATCACTCAGGCTCACGTCGGCGAGTACACCGCGGGCCTCCACAACATCTCCGAGTCCGGTGGTTGGTTCCCCGAGGGCCTGGCCCCCGTCTTCGCGCTCACGCTGGGCGTCGTCTTCGCCTTTGGCGGCACCGAGATGGTGGGCGTCGCGGCGGGCGAGGCCAAGGACGCCGCGACGATCCTGCCCAAGGCCATCAACTCGATGGTCGTGCGTATCTTCTTCTTCTACGTCGGCTCTGTCGTTCTCTTCGCCCTGGCGCTGCCCTACAACGCATACTCCTCGAATGAGTCACCCTTCACGACGTTCTTCTCCGGCCTGGGCGTGCCCCACGCGGGCGACATTATCCAGGTCGTCGTCCTGACCGCCGCCCTCTCCTCGCTCAACGCCGGCCTGTACGCGACCGGCCGCACGCTGCGCTCGATGGCGCTCGTGGGCGAGGGCCCGCGCTACGCCGCTCGCCTCAACAAGAACCACGTCCCCTACGGCGGCATCATCATCACCGCGTCGCTCGGCCTGCTGGGCGTCCTGCTCAACGCCTTCGTTCCGGAGAACGCCTTCAACATCGTCATGGACCTCGCGGGTATCGGCATCGCCGGCACCTGGGCAATGATCCTCATCTCGCACCTGGCGTTCCTGCGCAAGGTCAAGCGCGGCGAGGAACAGCGCCCCGAGTTCCGCATGCCCGGCGCCCCCTACACCAACTACCTGGCGCTGCTCTTCTTCGCGGTCGTCGTGGCTTCGAACGTGACCTCCGAGTCGGGCCGTTGGACCCTCGCGCTCTTCGCCGTGATCGTCGTCCTCATGGTCGCCGGCTGGTACTACGTGCGCGGGCGCGTCGGCAACCTGACCGACGAGGCCGCCGCCTCGCTGCAGGGCGAGGAAACCCTGGTGGCGGGCGACTGAGAAAGGACGAACAGTGCGTCTTCACGTCACGTATGCCGGTGGCACCATCGGCATGGTCGACTCCCCCGAGGGTCTGCGCCCCGGCGCTGACCTTCAGGGATGGTTCGGCTCACAGCTGGAGGGCATCGAGCTGGCCTCGAACATCACGATGTCGACGCTGGACCCGCTCATTGACTCCTCGGAGGCCACCCCCGAGGACTGGCAGGCCATCATCAACGACATCAACGCGCATGCGGACGAGGCCGACGCCTTCCTGGTCCTGCACGGCACAGACACGATGGCTTACTCGGCCGCGGCCCTGTCCTACGCTTTGGCGAGCATGGGCAAGCCGGTCGTCCTGACCGGGTCTCAGTACCCGCTTGGCGTCGTCGGCTCGGATGCGTCCGCGAACGTCACGGGCGCCCTGCGCGCTGCAATTTCGCATCGCGCCCGAGGCGTCATGCTGTTCTTCGGGCACAAGCTCCTGGCCGGCAACCGCGCCACCAAAACCTCGTCGTGGGCGTTCCGCGGATTCGAGTCGCCCTCCGTGTCCCCCATGGCGCGCACGGGCGCACCGTGGCGCTGGTACGAGGCGCCGAGCACGGGCACCGGCTGGCAGGATCCCAGCCCGTACAAGCGCCAGGATGTCGCCGTCATCGACGTGGTGCCCGGTATGAGCGCCGCGCGGCTGCGCGCCATGACGACGCCCCACCCGGATGCGGTCATCCTGCGCACCTTCGGTGTGGGTAACATCCCCGCCTCCGAGCCCGGCCTCGTGGATGTCCTGGCCGAGCTCACGCAGGCCGAGGTGCCGATCATCGTCGCCTCCCAGTGCTACCAGTCCGAGGTCATGCTCGGCCACTATGAGGCCGGCAACGCCCTGGCCCAGCTGGGCGCGATCGGCGCGCACGACATGACGCTCGAGGCCCTCTACGCCAAGACCGTCTTCCTGCTCTCGCAGGGCAAGCGCGGCGCGGACTTCAAGCGCTGGATGGACCTGTCCATCGCGGGAGAGCTCACCCTCCAGGACTGAGCCTCTTGCACCCGACACAGCCCCGGCCTCGTTCCCGGCGCAGCGCGCGCCACCTGGGAGACGAGGCCGGGGTTTGTCATGTCTTTCGCGCCCGTGAGCGCACAACGCGTGCGTAGAATAGCACCCATGAGTGAAGAAGCTACACAGTCCATGGCCGATCGCGGCGATAACCGCTCTCGTCAGCCCCAGTCCTCCGCTTTCCGCGACTTCATCGGCTCCGGTTGGGGACCTCGTCCCACCGAGCTTCCCGCGCGCGAGCGCGTCGCCGATTTCCTGAATGACCGCACCCTCAAGGCCGGTGCCCCGTTTCCGGGCGAGCGCCTCGTCGTCCCCGCGGGCCCCTACAAGGTCCGCTCGAACGACTGCGACTATCGTTTCCGCGCGCACTCCGCCTTCGCGCATCTGTCGGGCCTGGGCGGCGAGAAGGAACCTGACACGGTCCTGGTGCTCGAGCCGAACGACGATGGTACCCACACTCCTCTGCTCTTCTTTAAGCCCCGCGCCTCGCGTTCCTCCAAGGAGTTTTACGCGGACGCCCGCTACGGCGAGTTTTGGGTGGGCGCACGCCCCTCGCTCGAGGAGCTAAGCGCACAGACCGGCCTGGAGACCCGCCACATCGACACGCTGCGCGACGCGCTGGCGAAGGACGCCGGGACCGTGCAGCTGCGCATCGTGCGCGGCGTCGACGCCAACGTCGAGGCGATGGTGAACGAAGTGCGTTCCCAGGCCGGGCTGCCCGCAGGCGAGGAGGCCCGCGAAGACGACGAACGTCTCGAGGAACGCCTGTCCGAGATCCGCCTGACCAAGGATGCGTTCGAGCTCGAGGAGATGGTGCGAGCCGTCGAGGTGACCAAGGCCGGTTTCGAGGACATCATCCGTATCCTGCCTCGCGCTGTCGGCCACCGCCGTGGCGAGCGCGTCATTGAGGGCGCATTCCGAGCGGTCGCCCGCGAAGAAGGCAACGGCGAAGGCTACGAAACCATCGCCGCTTCGGGCAACCACGCGAATACCCTGCACTGGATCGACAACGATGGCGAGGTGCGCGAAGGCGACCTGGTGCTCGTCGACGCCGGCGTCGAGGTCGATTCCCTCTACACCGCCGACATCACGCGCACCCTGCCCGTCAACGGTCGCTTCACCGAGGTCCAGGCGCGCGTCTACCAGGCCGTCCTCGACGCGTGCGAGGCCGCCCTGGCCCGCGCCAACGAGCCGGGCTGCCGCTTCAAGGACGTGCACGACGCGGCCATGCGCGTCATCGCCACGCGCCTGCACGAGTGGGGCATCCTGCCCGTCACCCCGGAAGAGTCCCTCGCCCCCGAGGGCCAGCAGCACCGCCGTTGGATGCCACACGGCACCAGCCACCACCTGGGCCTGGACGTGCACGACTGTGCGAAGGCGCGAGACGAGCTCTACAAGGGTGCGCTGCTCGAGCCGGGCATGGTCTTCACGATCGAGCCGGGCCTGTACTTCCGCGCCGACGACCTGCTCATCCCCGAGGAGTACCGCGGGATCGGCGTGCGCATCGAGGACGACGTCGTCGTGAACGCCGACGGCACCGTCACGCGCATCTCCGAGGACATCCCGCGCACGATCGCGGACGTTGAGGAGTGGATCGCCCGCGTGCAGTCCCGCTGAAATGCGGGCGCAGAGCTGAGGTTACGCCTCGGTCTGGTCCTTTTCGGGGGACGAGGCCGGGGCGTCCTCATGTGCGGACGCCGCGCTCTCGGGGCTGTTCGTCATAGGGGCCGAGGCATCGGGCGCGCTCACGGGGACGTCGGTCCGGGCGGACGTGTCCTCGGGCGTCTGGCGTCCACCGGGCACCTCCCCGTCCTTGGTCGCCGCGCCGAAGCGGGGGCGGCCGTCGGGGAAGAAACCAACGGAATCCTTCTGCGGGCGCGCCTGCTCCGTACGCGGGCGCACGACGCGCGCGCGGTTGCCGGGGGTGCGCTGCAGGATCTGGTAGGCGCGGTCAATGTCGGCCGAGGCCAGGACCGCGTAGCGCTGGGCGACAACCTGCTGGGAGGACACGAGGTCGCGGCTGCGTCCGCGAATGATGAAGGACAGAGCGGACAGAGCCATGCCGATCAGGGCGCCGACGATGATGCCGCCAGCGACCCACGTTCCCGTGCCACCCGCGCTCTGGCCAGCGGACATGAGCATGCCACCCAGGGCTCCCCACAGGCCGCCGCTGGAGGCACCCGAGAGGGAGGCGCGGGCGATCGTCAGGCGTCCTTTGACACGCTCGACGAGGTGCAGGTCGGAGCCAACAATCGTGATCGCGGAAACATCGAAGCCGGCATCCGACAGGAAGTCGATGCCCGCACGCGCCTGCGCGTAGGTCTCGTACGAGGCGACCTCGGTGCCCGTGGGCATCTGCGGGTCCATCACGACAGCCATTTCTTCTCCTTCGTCCCGGCCTCGGTGGCATGGAACGCATTGTTCATGCGGCGACCGGCTCATCAGTACGCATCTGTGGTCACCAGCCTAAGATGTAAGAGTGAGCATCGCATCTATTGAACTAGGCACCAAGGGCCGCCGCGTCTACATCGGAAAGCTCGCTGGCACCGGTGTTTTCGACCCTTTGGGCGACCAAGTCGGCAAGATCCACGATGTCGTTGTCATCTTTCGGCTGAAATCCGAAGCCAACGTCATCGGCTTCGTCGTCGAGGTTGGCCCGCGTAAGCGTGTCTTCCTGCCGCTCACCCGAGTGACCTCGATCGAGGCCGGCTCGGTCATCACGACGGGCCTGCTCAACATTCGTTCGTTCACGCAGCGTCCCATCGAGACGCTCGTGCTCTCCGAGCTCTTCGACCGCGTCGTCACCATGAACGACGGCTCGGGCCAGGTGCGTATCCTTGACGTCGCGATGCGTCAGCGCCGTCCGAAGGACTGGGTGATCTCCACGCTGCACGTCCAGCGCGTGCGCACGTCCACCCTCGGTTTCACGCGCAGCGGCGAGACCCTCACGGTCGACGTGTCCGAGGTGTCGGGTCTGCTCAAGACCGACTCGAACCAGGCGGCGACCGCGCTGCTGCAGTACACGGAGGACATGCGCCCCGCCGACCTGGCGGACTTCATGCACACGCTCCCCCAGGACCGCAAGATGGCGGTCGCCATGCAGCTGACGGACGCGCGCCTCGCCGACGTGCTCGAGGAGCTGGGTAAGGACGACCGTATCGCGATCGTCTCGGCGCTGGAAGCCGCCCGAGCCGCCGACGTCCTGGACGTCATGCAGCCCGACGACGCGGCCGACCTCGTCGCCGAGCTGCCCGCCGCGAAGGCTCAGTCCCTGCTCGCCCTCATGGAGCCCGAAGAGGCCGAGGACGTGCGTCGACTCATGACCTACGACGAGTCGACCGCGGGTTCGCTCATGACCACCGAGCCCGTCATTTTCGGCCCCAACGCAACCGTCGCGCAGATGCTCGCGGCCGTGCGACGCGAGGACATCCCGGCCTCGATCGCGACCGTCGCTTTCATCGCACGCCCGCCTCAGGAGACACCGACCGGCCAGTACCTGGGCATGGTCCACATCCAGCGCGCGCTGCGCGAGCCCCCACAGACCCTGCTCGGCACGATCCTGGACCGCGACATTGAGTCCGTGGACCCCAACGCGCACATCGCGACCGTGACGCGTCTGCTCGCGACCTACAACCTGACGGTCCTGCCCGTCGTCGACGAGGACGGGCACCTGCACGGTGCCGTCTCGGTCGATGACGTCCTCGACGAGCTGCTGCCCGAGGACTGGCGAGACTTCGACGACGACGTGACCGACCGCATGATGGCAAGGAGCATCGATGGCTGATCGCCTGGACAACCCGATCGACAAGCGTCGGTGGTTCTTCCGCCGCTCTTCCGGTAGCGGCGACGGTTTCGGCCGCTTCGCGGAGGCCACCGCACGCTTCATGGGCTCCCCGAAGTTCGTCCTCTACATGACGATCTTCGTCATCGCATGGATCACGGCGAACCTGATGCTCGCCAGCATCAGCGAAGAGGCCGCGTGGGACCCCTACCCCTTCATCCTCCTGAACCTCGCGTTCTCGACCCAGGCCTCGTACTCGGCCCCGCTGATTATGCTCGCGCAGAACCGCCAGGACGCCCGCGACCGCGTCGTGGCCGAGCAGGACCGCATTCGCGCGGAGCGCAACCTCGCGGACACCGAGTACCTCGCCCGCGAGATCGCCGGCCTGCGCCTGGCCCTCCAGGACGTCGCCACGCGCGACTTCGTGCGCTCCGAGCTGCGCGACATGCTGGAGGACCTGCGTGCGGAGATCGCCGCGGACGCGACCAACGCCTCGTCGAACGAGGCGGAGGGCGAGGTCGAGGCCGACGGTGCCTTTCGTCCCCTAGAAGATGGGCACACCGGCCAGTAGAGTGGAGTCTATGCCAGTCACGCTTGAATCCGTCATGGAGGCTCTCGGCCAGGTCATCGACCCCGAGATCCGCCGCCCCATCACCGACCTCAACATGGTGACCCCCGACCTGGTCACGATCGACGGCTCCTCCGTCGCCGTCAAGGTCCTGCTCACCACCGCCGGATGCCCCCTGCGCACCCAGATCACCAAGGACGTCACCGAGCGCGTGAGCGCCGTCGAAGGCGTCGACAACGTCTCGGTCGAGATGGGCGTCATGGACGAGGCCCAGAAGAAGGCGCTGCGCGAGAAGCTCAACGGCGGTCGCCCCGAGCGCGAGATCCCCTTCTCTCGCCCCGACTCCCTCACGCGCGTCATCGCCGTCACCTCGGGTAAGGGCGGCGTCGGCAAGTCCTCCATGACCGCGAACCTGGCCGCCGCGCTGGCCGCGCAGGGCCTCAAGGTCGGCGTCATGGACGCGGACATCTACGGCTTCTCGATCCCGCGCATGCTCGGCGTGGACCACGACCCGCAGGTCATCGACGGCATGATGATCCCGCCCGTGGGCGCCGGCGGCGTCAAGGTCATCTCGATCGGTATGTTCGTTCCCGACGGCCAGGCCGTCATCTGGCGCGGCCCCATGCTCCACCGTGCCCTTCAGCAGTTCCTCGCAGACGTGTTCTGGGGCGACCTGGACGTCCTGCTCATCGACATGCCTCCGGGCACGGGCGACGTCGCGATCTCGATCGCGCAGCTGCTGCCCAACTCAGAGATCCTCGTCGTGACGACCCCGCAGGTCGCGGCCGCCGAGGTTGCCGAGCGCGCCGGTTCCATCGCCTCGCAGACGAACCAGAAGGTCATCGGTGTCGTCGAAAACATGTCCTTCCTGCCCCAGCCCGACGGCTCGCGCCTGGAGATCTTCGGCGCGGGAGGCGGCGAGTCCGTCTCGCAGCGCCTGACCGCGCAGCTGGGCTACTCTGTGCCGCTGCTAGCCCAGGTGCCCCTCGACATCGCGCTGCGTGAGGGCGGCGACCGTGGCGAGCCCGTCGCCGTCGCCTCGGGCCCTGCCGCCGAGCAGCTCACGGCCCTCGCCAAGCGGCTCTCGTCGGTGAACCGCGGCCTGGCGGGCCGCCCCCTCGGGGTCTCCCCCATCCAGCACTGAGCCACGCGGCTTCGCCCCGGCCTCGTCCCCATCGACGAGGCCGGGGTTTCGTATGCTTGCCAGGTGAATTTTTCGCGTATTTTCGGAGCGCCAGCGCGCCCTTGCGCATCCTCGCCTGTACCCTGATGCCTGGGGAGGCATCAACGCGCAGGCGTACCTCACCCAGGCGATCAAACACGAGTGAGGATACGGCGATGGCGGACAAGGCCCAGACGTGGGTGTACACCGAGGACTACGTGGCGGAAAGCGACGCGCTGACCGCCGCACGCGCCGTCGCTACCGAAATGGGCGCTTCCCCCGTATCCGCTGGCACCGGCGCAGCCCTGCGCATGCTGGCGGCCGTCTCCGGCGCCCGCGCGGTCCTGGAAGTGGGCACGGGCGCGGGTGTGTCCGGCCTGTGGCTGCTGGACGGCATGGCTGCCGACGGCGTCCTCACGACGATCGACTCCGAGTCTGAACTCCTGGGCCACGCGCGCCGCAACTTCGCTGCTGCAGGCCTATCCTCGCATCGCACGCGCCTCATCGCCGGGCGCGCTCTCGACGTGCTGCCGCGCATGGCTGCTCGCGGCTACGACATGGTCGTCCTGGACGGCGACCTGGAGGAAACCCCTCAGTACCTCGATCACGCGGTGCGTATCCTGCGCCCCGGTGGAACGATCGCTTTCGTGCACGCCCTGTGGCGCGACCAGGTGGCCGACCCCGCGCGTCGCGACGCGCACACCGTGGTCGCCCGCGAGGTGGTCAACTACCTGCGCGACTCCGATGAGTTCGTGCCCACGCTACTGCCCGTCGGTGACGGCCTGGCGGTCGCCGTGAAGCGCTGAGCTGCCCCATTCATAGACAAGCGGCGGAACAGGAGATCCTGTTCCGCCGCTTCGTCTCTATCTGTCAGATGGCCGCTCCGAGAGCTTCGGCGAGTTCCGCCGCCTCCTGCTCGTTCAGCTCAATGACGAGCCGACCGCCCCCTTCGCTGGGAATGCGCATGACGATACCGCGCCCTTCGGCGCTGACTTCGAGGGGTCCATCCCCCGTGCGAGGCTTCATTGCTGCCATGAGAGTACTCCTTCTCAGAGTTATGCCCGCGCCTCCTCAGGCGGGGTAACATACCTATTTTATCGAATAAGCGCCATTTTTCCTTAACACACCGCAAAGAGTAATCAATAAAAATAATCCAATCGATTAATTAGTCCTGTAACAAGTGGAGTTTGATAGAACATAGCACCCGCATAAAGGCTGCAAAACTACTAGGCACCCGTCGCTAGACGCACGGCCTCCTCCGGGTCATCCACGACGCGGAGCAGGTCCACGTCGCCGGGCGAGATCATCCCGGCATCGACCATCGAGGAGCGGATCCAATCGACCAGGCCCGACCAGTAGTCGGTCCCCACGAGGACCACCGGGAAGGAACGGATCTTCCCCGTCTGCACGAGGGTCGCGGACTCGAAGAGCTCATCCATGGTCCCAAACCCCCCGGGCATCACGATGAAACCCCGCGAGTACTTGACGAACATGGTCTTACGAGCGAAGAAGTAGCGGAAGTTAACGCCCAGGTTCACCCACTGGTTCAAGCCCTGCTCGTGGGGCAGCTCGATACCCAGGCCGATCGACGTTCCGCCGGCCTCCCATGCGCCGCGGTTCGCCGCTTCCATCATGCCGGGGCCGCCGCCCGTGATGACGGCGTAGCCGCGATCCACGAGGAGCTCACCGATGCGCTGGGCGCACTCGTAGAGGGGCTCGTCGGGGCGGGTGCGAGCGGAACCGAACACCGAGATGGCGGGGCCGACCTCCGCGAGGGCCTCGAAGCCCTCGACGAACTCGGACTGGATGCGTAGGACCCGCCACGGGTCCTCGTGCTTCCAGTCCGCGCTCTGGTCGGACTGGAGCAGCGATGCGTCCGAGGTCATGCGCGGGATCTGGTCGCCTCGCAGGACGATGGATCCGCGGCGGTAGGTGTGCGTCGGCTTGGTCATGGTCATGCCTCCCTGTGTGGTGCAGGCGTCGGTGCCGGCTGCGCGAGCACGAACGCTCGCAGCGTGTCGTGCACCTTCACGATATCGGATACGGGCGTATGTTCGTCGCGCGTGTGCGCCAGTAGCGGGTCACCGGGGCCGAAGTTCATGGCGGGCACGCCGGCCTGGGTGAAGCGCGCGACGTCGGTCCAGCCGACCTTTGCACTCAGCTGCAGCTCCTCACCCCGCGAGGCCGCGACCTGGCGGGCGACCGACAGGAAGCGCTGGGCGACGTCAGAGTCCGCTCCCGGCCTGGCCCCTTCGCACAGGTCATCGATCTCGACCGTGGCGCCCGTGCCCTCGAAGAGCCCGCGCACCCACTCCAGGGCATCGTCCGCGCGCGTGGAGGGAGCGAAGCGGTAGTTGACGGTCATCGACGCAGCCTCGGGAATTACGTTGTTGGCGATACCGCCCGCGACGCGTACGACCGAGAGGGATTCGCGGAATTCAAGGCCATCGACGGTAACGACAGGGTTTCCGTAGGCGGCGATACGCTCGATGACGGGAGCCATCGCGTGGATCGCGTTGACGCCCATCCACGCGCGAGCCGAGTGCGAGGCGCGCCCCGGGAAGTGTGCAATGACGCGCAGCGTGCCGTTGCAGCCGCCTTCCACCTGGGCGGCGGTGGGCTCGCCCAACAGCGCCAGGTCGCCGACCAGCCATTCGGGGTGGTTGCGCTGGACGCGCCCCAGGCCGTTCAGGTGGGAGGCGACCTCCTCGTGATCGTAGAAGACCCAGGTGACGTCGGCGTTCAGCGCAGCCTCGTCGCTGGAACGGAGGACAGCGCCAGCCTCGCACGCGAGCGCGAGTGTCGCCGCGCAGCCTCCAAGCATGTCGACAGACCCACGACCCCACAGGACCGTGGCCCCGTCGCGCTCCTCGAAGCGACCGGGGACATTGTCGGCGATGGGGACGGTGTCGAGATGCCCGGCGAGAACCACGCGCTGGTCGAGGCCGAGACAAGTCCGCGCGCAGACGGCATCACCGTCGCGCAGGATCTCCAGGGATGGGACCGATCCGAATCCGGCATCGAGCAGGGCCGCCTCGACGGCGTCAGCCAGGGGCCCTTCGTCTCCCGACACCGAGGGAATGTCGATCATTTGGCGCGTGAGCTCGACCGGGTCCGTCAGGTTCGTCAGCTGCATGGTTCCTCCTTCACGGATGCCTCCAGGATAGCCGTGCACTCCCCCACCTGCGTCCCTCCGCCGCTCCCCGGGAGCGAGCCCCGGCCTCCTTCCTGATACCCGTTTTTGCGCGAACCACCCAAGGTGTTACCCTCAGCACATGACACGCTGTGCTAACCCGTTGCTGTTTGCGGGTATCGCTTCTTTCCTGTCCGCGCGAACCGGGGGTCGTTTTCGCCTGATCATCGGCTACGAAACCCCTGAGAATCAGGACGCTGCGCGCGACGGCGCTGCGGTCGTCGAAGCGTCCGGCGGGCACGCCCTGCTCATGCCGCGTGCGCTCCCCGCTCCCCTGACGGCGTTTTCGGTGCGCATGGTGATGGCGGACGGCGCCGTGTACGTGCGCGCGTCGGGTGAGACCCTCATCTACCTGGGTGGGCGCGCAATCGATCGCTCGCACGAGGGCGCTCTGGCCCCCGATGCTGAGCTGGCCCTCATCGACGAGGCCGTGGCCGCGTGCGGGGACGGCTCGTCCCTCCCCCGTTCGCTGGGAGGCTGGGAGTCGGTGGGCGACGGAATGGTCGGCGCGTACGTGGACCGCTGCACCTCGCGCATCGCCTCCCTGGAGCCTTCCGGCGCACGCGGGACCTCCGTGTCGATCGACGAGGCCTCGGGGCTCCTGGCGACTCTCCTGGACCACCTGGGCGTGCCGGTCGTCAAGGAGGGCGCTGATCTCTCCCTCAGCGTTTCCTCGGATGGGCGTACCCTGAGCACCTCGGTGCCCGAGGAGCGGGTCCGCAGCGCGCTGGAGGATGCGCTGAGCACCTCTCCCGCCGTGCCCACCGACCCGGGCCTGTACTGCGTGGACCCGGCCTTCGTACTCGACGCGGACGCGCTGTGCGCGGGCGCGGCGCTGGCAGTGCTAGGAGTCTGAGACCGAACAGTTGTGCCCCGGGGACACGTCCCCGGGGCACTGCCGTCTATACCGTCAGCTCACACGTCGAAGGGTGTGGAGATGACCATGCCGCCCGTCTCGATCTGGCCGACCATGTCGGACAGGCCCAGCTTGAGCTCGGAGGACAGCATCGGCGTGTAGGCGCCGAAGCCCGTGAGGATCACGCCGCCCGAGGCCAGGGACACCGGGACGACGGATGCCTTCTCACCCGCGGAGGCCTGGGCGATGAGGGTATCCATCGCGGCCTTGTAATCCACGACGACGCCCGTCAGCACGGGAGCGCCGATGGCGGAGCGGACCTCGTCGGCGATCTGGATGTAGCTGAACGCGTCCGCGAATGACTGCGTGTCCACCTGCTGCGTCACCGACCCGCCGGACTGGCCGGACATCGGTGCGGTCTCAGCCGACTGGGCCTCGTCGCGAGTCAGGCCCTTCAGGTCGTTCTTCGTCAGGCCCGACCACACAAGGCGCACGGTCGGGTTGGCGGCCTCGGTGACGGCGCGCGCGGCGCCCTCGTTGGCCTCACCGGCGAAGGGGGCGATGATGTCGGCGCCTTGAGAGAGCGCGTCGGCGGTCGCCGTGCGCACCTCGTTGGCGCTGCCCGCGTACGTGCCGTCGCTCGTCACGGGGTTCCAGCCGAGCACCGTGATCGACGTGCCGTTGGCCAGGTTGTAGGCGTCCACGCCCTGGGAGAACGCGGACATCTGCGAGCTGGTGACGTTGTCACGCTCTCCGCCGATGACGGCGAGCGTGCCCGTGGTCGTCATGCCCGCGGAGGCGTAGCCGGCCAGGTAGGCGGCCTGCGAGGCGTCCACGTCGACGACCGAGCCGTTCTTCAGAGTGGTCGCGGCACCCTTGGAGTCAACGAAGGAGGCGCCCACGAGGGCGAAGCGAACCTTCGGGTTGGAACGTGCGGCCTCGGAGATCGAGGCGGCCATGGTCGAGTCCGCGCCCACGATCAGCGTGCAGCCGGAGGTCACGAGCGAGGCCGGTGCCTCCTGCCCGCTGGCCGACTCGAAAGCGACAGACGCGTCGTTCGCGGCGCTCGCGAGAGCGGTCGCGACGGGGTCCGTGGCGGCGTCGCCGTGGGCTCCGGAGATGGCGGCGCAGACTTTCGCGGAGGCTGCGGGGGTGGCGGCGGGCGTGGTCGAGCAAGCTCCAAGGGCCAAGGAGGCCGCGGTCGCGGTGGTTGCGAGCGCGGCGATGGTCCGCTTGTTCACGTGTGATGCCTTTCGTAGGGGCTTCTTGCTGCCCAACACGCTACCAGCCCCGTACCCCTGCGCGGCGGGCGGGGCGGCGCACCTCACCCGAGAGCGAACAGGGCGCGGCGAGGCCAGACCCCCTCGCGGGAGCGCCACGAGGGGATACGCCAGGCCGCGCGTCGGCGAGGCGTCAGAGCAGGTCGGAGCGGCCCCGGTCAGCGAGCTGGTCGACGACGGCCTTCACGGACTGCGCGCGGTCGCGGCGCGTCACGAGGATCGCGTCGGGGGTCAGAGCGACGGCCACATCGGGCACGCCGACGAGCGCGACGAGGGGCCCCTCGCCATCCTGCGTGAGGGAACAGAAGACCGCCGCCCCTTCGGATTCGACGCGCAGCGCCTCGCCCAGGTTGCCCGCCTCCGCGACAATGCCGGTGAGGGCCTCGAAGTCGCCGAGATCCGTCCAACCCAGCTCGGCGTCTGCGGGCACGACCGCCACTCCCCCGTCGGTGGCCACCGGCTCGGCGATCGCGTGGTCGATGGCGATCTTCGTCAGGTGCGGCCAGTTATCCGCCAGCACCTCATCGAACTCGGGGGTGCCCCACGCGCGCGCGACGGTCTCCAGGCGTGCGTGCATGTCGGGCAGCAGGCGGGCCAGATGGGCGGCAAGCACGCCCGCCGACACGATGAACATACCCGCGTTCCACAGGTAGCCCGCCGCCACGTAGCGGGCAGCCGTGTCGGCATCCGGCTTCTCCACGAACTCGGCGACCCGGCGAGCGCCGCACTCAGCGTCGGCTTCCCCGGCCTCGTCAGAGAGGGCCGGACCGGGTGCGATGTACCCGTAGGCGGTCGACGCCTCCGTGGGTGTCAGGCCGATCGTCACGACGTAGCCCTCGCGGGCGGCGCCGATCGCCGTCTCGACGGCGATGCGCAGCAGCTCGGGGCGGGCGATCAGGTGGTCGGCCGCGAAGGACCCGACGATCGCGTCATCCCCGAAGCGCTCGCGCACGACGTATGCGGCCAGGCCGATCGCGGCCATTGAATCGCGGCCCGACGGCTCGATGAGAAGCGTGCGATTATCCGACGAGGCGAACTCAGGCAGCTGGGCGAGCACGCCGTCGCGGTGCGCCTGGCCGGTCACGATGGTCACCGACGAGGCCGACTCCTCCAGGCGGTCCACCGTGCCCTGCAGGAGGGTACGGCCCGTGCCCGCCAGGTCGAGGAGGAACTTGGGGCGGCGGCGGCGCGACAGCGGCCACAGGCGGGTGCCAGCACCGCCGGCGGGGATGATCACGTGGAGGTCACTCATGCCCCCAAGTATCGCAGATACGACGAGGGGGCGAGGCATCAGCCTCGCCCCCTCGTGGAAAGCGTGCGTTACGCGAGCGTCACTCGGCGTCGCCCTCTGCGTCGCCCTCTGCGGCGGCCTCTTCGGTGGCTTCCTCAGCCTCTTCAGGGGCGGCTTCCTGAACGGCGACGATGACCGTCTCGGGATCGAGCTCGACCTCAACGCCGGCGGGCAGCTTCAGGTCGGAGACGTGCACGGCGGAGCCGGCCTCGACGCCCTCAATGGAAACCTCGAGGCTCTCGGGGATGGAGGTGGCGGGGGCCTTCACCAGGATGGTGAACTCCTCGACGGAGTGGACGGTGCCGGGGGCGGACTCGCCAACGACGACGACGGGGACCTCAACGTCGACCTTCTCGCCGGCCTTGACGGCCAGGAAGTCGGCGTGCAGGATGTCGCGGCGCACGGGGTGAACCTGAACGTCCTTGACGAGGGCCAGCTGGGTCTTGCCCTCGATCTTCAGCTCAACGAGCGCGTTCTTGGTGCCGCGAACGATGAGGAAGAGGTCGTGGCCGGGAACGTCCAGGTGACGGGGCTCGGCGCCGTGGCCGTAGAGGACCGTGGGGACCTTGCCAGCGCGGCGGGCGCGGCGGGCAGCACCCTTACCAAACTCGGAACGCTCTTCGGCAAGCAGGATGGGGTTGTCGCTCATGTGTCTTTCCTTCGTTTCTCAGGTCCGGCGTCGGTGTCGGCAGAGTGAAGGAAACGCGTGGCATTTCAATTCAGGCCCTGTCGATAACGGCAGATACGGATCCGCCCTCGCCGGAGCAACCCCAATAGGTTACCTCACGGCGAGGGCGGATGTGAAGCGGGAGGCGCTCAGTTAAAGAGCGATGTGACCGAACCGTCTTCGAAGACCTCTTGGATCGCGCGAGCCAGGAGCGGCGCGATGGAGAGGACGGTGAGCTGCTCGAAGCGCTTCTCAGCGGGGATCGGCAGCGTGTCGGTGACGACAACCTCGGCGGCGCCGGACTCGGAGAGACGCTTCGCGGCGGGGTCGGAGAGGATGCCGTGGGTGGCCACGACGATGACCTTCTTGGCACCGGCATTGTTGAGGACGTTGATCGCCTCGGTGATCGTGCCGGCCGTGTCGATCATGTCGTCCACCAGGACGCACTCCTTGCCTGCGACCTCGCCGACGACGCGGTTTGCGACGGCGACGTTGGGGCGGGTGGTGTCGCGGGTCTTGTGGACGAAGGCCAGGGGCGCGCCGCCCAGCTTCTTCGACCACTTCTCGGCGACGCGAATGCGGCCGGCGTCGGGAGAGACGATGGCGGTGTTGGTCAGGTCGACGCGACCGCGCACGTAGTCCACGAGGACCGGCATGGCGAAGAGGTGGTCGACCGGGCCGTCGAAGAAGCCCTGTTCCTGCGAGGCGTGCAGGTCGACGCTCATGATGCGGTCGGCACCGGCTGCCCGGTACAGGTCAGCCATGAGGCGCGCGGAGATGGGCTCGCGCCCCTGGTGCTTCTTGTCCTGGCGCGAGTACGGGTAGAAGGGAGCAACCACGGTGATGCGCTTAGCGGAAGCGCGCTTGGCAGCGTCAATCATGATGAGCTGCTCCATGATCCACTTGTTGATGTCGCCCTCGATGGACTGCAGGACGAACACGTCGGCGCCGCGAACGGACTCGTTGAAGCGCACGTAAATCTCGCCGGAGGCGAAGTCGTAGGCCGTCACCGGCGAGACCCCACATCCGATTTCCTCGCCCACGGCGTGAGCCAGGTCCATGTGAGCTCGTCCAGAAACGAGGACGAGGTTCTTCTCTCCGGTGGTCACCAGTCCGCTCATGCGGTTGTCTCTCCTTGTGTTGGATCAGGCGCGAGGCGCCGCGATCAATGTGCCGATGGTGCTGTATGGCGTGACCATCGTATCGGCTGCGACGCAGCCCTGACCGATCCACGCGGTGGGAACCACACTGCGGTCCCCAATTTCCGCATCAATCAGCGTGGCGTTAGGACCGATTTCACAGCTGGTCCCAATGGTGGTTGTCCCCCGCAGACAGGTGCCGGGGTAGATGGTGGTGTCGGCACCAACCGTCACATCAACGTCGATCCAGGTGGAGGCCGGGTCGACGATCGTCACTCCGGCACGCATGTGGGCCTCGCAGATTCGGCGGTTCATCTCGGCGCCGAGTTCGGCCAGCTGGACGCGGTCGTTCGCGCCCGCGCTCTGCCAGCGGTCGGTGAGCTCAAGGGCACCTGCGGTGCGCCCGGCGGGGGCCGCTGCCGCGAGGACGTCGGTCAGGTAGACCTCGCCCTGATCATTGTCGGTGCCCAGGGAAGCCAGGGAGGTGCGCAGGAAGTCCGCGTCGAAGGCGTAGATGCCCGCGTTGATTTCTTTAATCGCGACCTGCTCGGGGGTGGCGTCGCGCTGCTCGACGATCGCGGTGACCGTGCCCGAGGCGTCGCGGATGATGCGTCCGTAGCCGGTGGGATCCTCGACCCGCGAGGTCAGGACGGTGACCGCGTGGCCCGCGCCCTCGTGGGTGGCGACCAGATCGGCCAGGGTGTCCGTAGACAGGAGGGGGACGTCGCCGTAGGTGACGACGATGGTGCCGGAGACGGGCTCGACGGCCTTATCGAGGGCCTCGAGGCCGCACTGGACGGCGCGGCCGGTGCCGGGAATCCCGTCCTGGTCGGCGATGATGGCGCTGGGCAGCACGCGTTCAATCTCGGCGGCGACGACGTCGCGCTGATGACGCACAACGGCGACCAGATGCTCGGGGTCGAGGCCGTGGGCGGCGCGCAGGGCGTGTCCGATCATGGACAGGCCAGACAGGGGGTGAACGACCTTCGGGAGGGCAGATTTCATGCGCGTTCCCTGACCTGCGGCCAGGACGATGACGGCGGCGGGGCGAGACATGTTCCTCCTCGGGGGTCTGCGGTCCCATCGGGACCGTTCGCTCCGCCCCTAGGATTCGAACCTAGACTAAAGGCACCAAAAACCTCTGTGCTGCCGTTACACCAAGGCGGAATGCGTCCACTGTGATGATACCCGCACCCCTCGCACGCTTTCAAACGCGACCCCGCGCTCACTGCCCGGTCTGAGCGAAGTCCGACCCACGCCTCGTGTGATACTGGGCGCATGGCTGAGAAGAGGACACGAATGAGCGGCTTCGCGCGCCGCGAGCAGCTGGTGGCCGTGGGGCGTTCCCTGTTCGCCGAAAAGGGCTTCGGCGCGACCAGCGTCGAGGAGATCGCCGCCCGGGCGAAGGTCTCCAAGCCCGTGGTCTACGAGCACTTCGGGGGCAAGGAAGGCCTGTACGCGGTCGTCGTCGACCGCGAGGTGCAGGCCCTCATCTCTTCCCTGCAATCGTCCCTGGAGTCCTCCGAGCGCCCACGCCTCATCCTGGAGAACGCGACCCTGGGCCTGCTCGACTACATCGAGCGCAACACGGACGGCTTCCGCGTGCTCGTGCGCGACGCCCCCTCGGATCGCACGGCGGGCTCGTTCTCCTCGGTCATGGGCGACGTGGCGACCAGAGTCGAGCACATCATCGCCGAGCAGTTCAAGCGCTCGGACTTCGACACCACCTGGTCCCCCCTGTACGCGCAGATGCTCGTGGGCCTCATCGCGCAGGTCGGCCAGTGGTGGCTGGACGACCGCCGCATGAAGAAGGACGAGGTCGCAGCCCACGTCGTCAACCTCATCTGGAACGGCCAGCGCGGCCTGCGCCCCCACCCCACGCTGCGGGTGCGTTCGGGCGAGGGACGCTAGTTTTTCACCTTCTCAGGTACGACGAGGCCGTGGCGGGTATTCCCAGCCACGGCCTCGTTAATGAGTGAGACTCAGCGCGCCTCGAAGGAGAGGCAGTCAGCGGTGCCCGCACCGACCGAGATGGCGGCGGCGGTGCACTCGAGTGCGGAGTTGTGGACGCAGTCTGCCTTCTGGCAGGCGCCGACGAAAGTCTCGGACTTGGCGAGGCCGCCCTTGACGGTCAGCGGGATGAAGGTCGTGCAGGAGGTCGAGTAGCCGACGGTGATAGCGGCGGCTCCGCAGCTCTTCTCCTTGTTGTAGGAGCAGTCGGTGACGGAGCAGTCGAGGATGCGGGGCATATCTGCCATTGGAGTGTCCTTTTCAACGTGGACCCGTGGGTCCTCTTTGTAGCCGGTCGCGACCGGGTTGGCCGCGCTGTTGACTCCAGTGATACGCCTTTTCGCAACATATCCAAAACGTAGCGAGTTTTCGTTGCAATTCCAAGGGTGCTCGCACGCCTCTCGGGGGTTATTTTCGCATTCATACCATCACTAATTACGTAAATAAATGCGGCATTTGTTTTGCGTAATTCGGGTAGGTGAGCCTGCGCTACGCGGGTGTGGCAAACCTACCCTGATCGACTCTCACGCACAGAATCGCCCGCGCCGCCGAGTGGCAGCGCGGGCGCTTATGGGTCAGAGCCGGCACGTAAGAAGCACTCACGTCGCGGACCGGACTCGGCACTCTATCAGCGGCACCGCACCGGGGCATTCACCTTCATCTCAGGTAGGGATACCCCAACCACTGACGAAGCAGAGGCCCGCCGTCGGGCAGCATGTACGCATTGAGCAGCTCGGAGGGAGACACGTCGTAGAGCCAGGCAAGGGCCACACAGTAAGACGGAGCCCCTGCCTCGAAATCGAGACGCTCGCCATGAGGACCATCCAGTCGGTCGTAACGAGCAGCCGCCTCCTTATGCAAAGACCACCCCTCCGGGAGCTCCTCAACTTTTGTCGGAACACCCAACACCGGGAGCCCCAAACTATGCCGCAAGATCGAGACCGTGTAGTTTACCATCACCTTCTGCGTCAACTCGACCGACGCCGAGGCGATAATGCCACCCTTTACGACCTTTCCACGCTCTTCCTCATCGAAGCAGTATTGCCCATCCTCCAACCACAGGAGCATTCCCGATCCGAACCCCGCATCGATCGACAGGCCGGTGTGTCCCCGCTTGAAGCCGTTGTACACCTCAAGCCCGGTGTGCCGGTTCATGACCGCCGCATACTCGTCCAGGAAGGCCATCGGATCTTTCTCTTCCCCGGATGTCCCTCTCTTAAAGAACCGTCCCAACGCGTTCAACACTGTCTTCCTCCTCTGGGGTAGA
Source organism: Schaalia dentiphila ATCC 17982 (assembly GCF_000154225.1). Classification (NCBI taxonomy): domain Bacteria; kingdom Bacillati; phylum Actinomycetota; class Actinomycetes; order Actinomycetales; family Actinomycetaceae; genus Schaalia; species Schaalia dentiphila. The sequence continues at coordinate 2,300,897 of NZ_DS264586.1, forward strand.
AACTACAGATCTTCTCGTCTGCGACCCGTCTCGACACCGACGACGTCAGGAAAGCCACTGACGTAGAAACGGGCCACCTGATGGATCGATATATCCAGCGAGGAGTTCATCGAAATCAATTTGCATCACCTGGGACAGTTGATTGAGTTCCGGATGCACCGGGAAGATTGTGCGCATCTCCATCGGGATATATGCTCCGTCCAGGGTGAGCCGACCAGTGATAGGGGTCAGCTGTTCGAAACCCCACTGGGGCGATACGCTTTCAAGCCCCACAGGAACATCGATGCGCGGCCATCGGCGACGCCAACGCGCTTTTTCACCAATGCGCATGATCGCCCATTTCAACATGATCTCACCATAGTCGCTGATCATGGTAGGCACGCGCGGCTCCAGGTATTCGCTTTCACCGTAAAACGCTTGGGGGCGGGGAGAATTCTTCGTGTCCCACACGTGCTGCCAGCTGCGCCCTGAATCCCAGGTCAGGGCAATCCCATTGCCATTGTAGACCGAGGAGATGGCGCCGCTGTCGCACGCGAAGTCGATGAGGTCGGCGGTGACGGACATCAGTCCTTCCCCTTTCCTTCGAGGATTCCCAGTTGCAGGCATTCATTGGCGGTCAGCGCGTAGTCGCCCGCCAGGAATTGGACTTGCCGCGCTCCTCCACACAGGGAGAATTGCGGGATATTGATGCCGGTACGGATGGAGAATCCTGTCGGCAGCGTGAGGATGCGGTACTCGTAGTAGGGATCGTTCACCGCAAGAATATCGAGGGCTCGCTCTTCCAATGAAAAGGGGCGTCCATTTTCGGGCAGCTGCCAGAAGTACTTTCCGTACGGCAGTCCAAGCCGATCTACATAGTGGCCGAATGTCTTCGTATAGGCCAGAAAGCTTGTATAGGTCTTCACGGTGCTTCTATCCATTCGAGCGAGCACTGTTGGCCCATCCGGCACCCATTTCAAGACTCCCGAATTGGGGAAACTCGGCGAGTGAACATCAGGGATCTGACTGGCGCCCATCTTTCTATTCCTTTCTACTCCATTCACTTGCGCAAGCTTAGATACTCACGCATTTCATTGATGCTCATACGCATGAGACTCTCATCGAACATAGGGTCTCCCGAGCCACCGCCGAAGCAATGGGCCGCCGTCGGGAAGCATGTATGCGTGCAGCAGCTCAGACGGAGAAACGTCGTAAAGCCACGCTAACGGGACGCAGAAACGCTCACCAGAAGTCTCAAAATCCAAATGCTCACCATTGGGGCCATCAAGGGCAACATAGCGCCATATTGGCGCTTCTTGAAGCTGCCAACCGTTTGGCAATTGATCTTCCTCCATTGGTAGGCCTAGCCACTCAAACCCGAGAGCATGTCGCAGTATCGACACCGTGTAGTTCAGCATCACCTTCTGCGTCAAATCGATCGAAGGTGAATTGAACATCCCTCCCCTCCGCACCTCCCCACGCTCCTCTATATCAAAACAATAAACACCGTGGTCATACCAGAAGCGCATGTAAGAATGGTTACCATAGTCAATACAACATTGACACCCCTCCCTATGGGCACCCACAAATACCTTCAAGCCAGCATGCTTCTCCATAACATGCTTGTACTCATCGAGAAACTCCAACGGGACTCCCCTTTCCTTTAAGGATCTTGTGTTTAATCAAGTCATTGACTGACGCAAAACTACCGTCTTCCTTAATCACCTGCAGCTGCGTTGCCCCACCCGGCTGCTGCCCCCAGGGAGCGACCTTGCCCGACTTGATGGTCCACCCTTCTGGTAAAGGATTCTTAGTGAACTCATACTGGTAGTAGTGGTCGTTCACCGAGTCCGGGCGCAGGGAACGCTCCTCGAAGGAGGCGGGGCGACCGTCCTCGATGGCACCCAGGTAGTTGCCGTCAGGATGTCCGATGCGGTCCACGTCCCCGCCGAAGTCCCGGACGTATTCCTCGACCGAGGAATACACGGTCGGCTCCCCGTCGTAGCCGCCGTTCGGGGGCCAATCAATGATTCGTTCCTCAGTTCCATCGGGCATCACTTTGATATGTGAGTGAGCTTCCTCCCATTCGGCATACGTGCGCGAACTCCCATCCGGATTCACACCCAGGACCAGCTCGCGTCGGCGCACCATGTCCGCCCCCATCACGTCATCTACCAGCCCTTCAGTCGGCGTAGGCTTGCCATTCGACTGATGCGTATTAAGCGGCACCCTCGATGCCAGGTCGTCCGCACTTTGGGGAAGGACGCGTAGTCGTTTCTCCTTCCATTCATTGGCGAGATCTTCCATGCCGTGCGTGCGCAGATAGTCGTCCAGATGCGAAGATAACCTTCCCGCGGCCCCATCTGCACCAATACCAAGGCGACCCGCACCCTTCAGAGCAAGAGTGCCTAGCCCCATGCCCATGTCCCGCAGCATCGTGCCTTCTCCAATGATAGGCAGGGACTCAAGTACAGCGGCGGCACGAGCCGCATTTCCACCGCCAGCAGTAAGCGCAGCAAGAACTGCAGCCGGAACAAGTTCGCCGAGTGCGGCGCCGGGATCATCTTCCCATCCCTCAGCGTTGATCAGCGCGTCCCACATTTTCTTCGCGAAGCCTGCCGGGTCTGCCACAATCGCGTCACGCAGCGCAAACAAGTCCTCAAGTGAGATTTTGTTCTGGTTCTGCTTCGCCTGCAGTTCGTCCCAGGTGATCCACCCCAGCATGTACCGTCCATAGTCCCACATGCCTTCGAGAGCCATGCCATACTGCATGGAGAGTAGCCCCCAAACGCCATCAAAGACTCCAGATACCATGCGTTTCATGAAATGCACGGGGGCCCACGAAGGATCTGGGGACCGGTTAGCTTGCTCATAAAGCGTTTGCGCTAGCTCTTCTCCGGCAGTGTTTGTGTCACTCACTGCAGCGTCAAAATCAGCGATCGCCTGGGCCTTCTTGGCTTCGCCAGGTCTCGTATCCCGCTCTGGGTGATACGACAGATCTACCTCGGGTAGTCCGAATATACCGGTCTGCGGGTGGTCGGCTGCCCACTTCTGTTCCGCAAGAGCTGCCTCGACGGCAGCGACTCCTTCTTCATATGCGACTTTAGCTGCAGCAGCACGCGTTTGAGCTTGCTCCAGCGCTGAAGCATAGACTTCCCAGGCATCTGCGGCACGGCCGAAAGTCGCTGAGGCACACCACCAATTTTCCGGCTGCAGCTTGAAATGTTCATGAAACCGGTCAGCCGCCCGCCCACTCCAGCCAGACACTGAAATCTCCTGCAATGACCAAGCGATTCTCTCAAAATCGGAGGCACGATCGCGCATGACAGCGATCCGCCCGCGAATGGCAACAGGATCACCCTTGATCTCGAATGTTGGCGCACCTTTATGTGTCACACTCACGCTAAACCCCCTTGACCAGAGGCTCTGTGGAGATAGCAGCTGCTGCATCACGAGCGCGTGTCATCGCCTCATCACACGCAGTCATATAGTCAGAGTAGATCCCGGTAACCTTGCCGAGCCGACCGGCTGCTTCCGAAATATCTCGAAGCATTCCGTTGAGCCCCTGATCCCACTTGGTATTAAAGCTCTCCAGCGCCCCGGCGATAACGGGATTAGCAACCATTCCAGAGTTTGGCGTATAGTCCGCAACATCATAGGTTTTATTGCGTTCTTGCAGCTCGCTGAGCTTTGTAACCGCTGTGGCTAATGCCTCGAGATCAACTTCAAAATCATGACTTATCATCACAACCCCTAATCAACGGCAGCAAATGCAAGGGTTTCGGCGTGAATACCCGCCTCGCGAATCTCTTCAAACGCCGCTTTGAAGGCATCCAGGGCACTAGCCATTTCTTCGGCTCGATCATCAAGACGTTGCGCGCACTCTTTCTGTGCTTGACGCGCCTCAGAGGTATCCGACCACTCGACCAGCTCATGCTCCACGAGATCTGACATCTCTGTGCTGCCTTCGCGCAGCTTTGAAGCTGCACGCGCAAAATCATCCATCACGTAGTTCGCTGCCGTCTCATAAAACACAAGGTCATGACTACTCATTGCACGCTCCCAAATGCACCAGCGTCAATAATTCCTTCAGTCGCTTGCTCTTCCGCCGCGACAAGCGCCTCATCGACAGAGATCAGCGCCTGTGCGTAGCGATCAAGGTCTTCAATGTGTGCTTTGCCTGCTTCGCCCCACGCCGTCAGCGCTTCACCCAAGATCGACACATACGTTCCATTCACCTGCGATAGCTGCCCGGTAATATCTGTCTCGAGTGAGTCTGCGATTTCCCCGAGCGAGGTTTCGAAGTCGACCACATAACCAGCAGCCTTCGTTTGCGCACCAATGACAAGTCCGAAGCCAGGTCCACTCATAACACGCTCCCCCTTCATCGGATAGAGAGCGGCGAACACCACTCGTTCAACCACTTGTTCAGTTGAACATCGTATTAAATCACAATACGTTTTACTCGAGCAAATCCGCCGCCTCGAGCCAGGCCTCCTCCAGCTCGTCCATCTCGGACAGGATGTCCTGGTGGGCCGCCGAGACCTTCGTCAGCTCGGACACCGCCGCAGGATCCGTCGCCACCTGGATCGACAGCTTCTCCAGCTTCGCCTCCAGGGACGAGGCCTCCGCACGCAGGCGCTCCAGCTTACGTTCGATGCGGGCTACTTCCTTCTTGGCCGCGCGCCGCGCCGCAGCGTCACTCACGCCGCCGCGAGCGCTCCCCTGCCCCGCGCTCTCCTCGCCCGAGGAGGCGTCTGCGGAGGGTGCGACGGGGCGGGAGGCCGAGCCAGCCTCGTCGGAACGATTGGAGGAAGAGAAGGACCCGAAGTCGCCGGAGGCGCGCATCTGCAAGTACTGCTCGACGCCGCCGGGCAGCGCGCGGACCTGGCCGTCGCCGAGGAGGGCCACCTGGTGGTCGGTGACGCGCTCAAGGAGGTAGCGGTCGTGCGAGACGACGACGAGGGTGCCCGGGAAGGTGTCGAGCAGGTCCTCCATGGACGCCAGGGTGTCGGTGTCGAGGTCGTTCGTGGGCTCGTCGAGGAGCAGCACGTTCGGCTGGCTCATGAGCAGGCGCATGAGCTGGAGGCGTCGGCGCTCGCCGCCCGAGATCTCGCTGATGCGCGTGTAGGCGCGGGCGCGCGCGAACCCCATGCGCTCGGTCATCTGGGAGGCGCTGACCTCCTTGCCGTCCACGACGACGGTCTGGGCGACGTCGGCGACGGCCTCGACGACGCGCATGTCCGCCAGGGCGTCGAGCTCGTGCGTGTCCTGGGAGAGGGTGGCGACCTGGACGGTCTTGCCGCGCTTGACGCGCCCCGAGGTGGGCTCAAGGTCGCCGCGCAAAAGGTTGAGGATCGTCGTCTTGCCGGCGCCGTTGACGCCGACGATGCCGACGCGCTCGGCGGGTGCCAGACGCCAGGTGACGCCCTTGAGGATGTCCAGGCGCGAGCCGTCGGGGCGCGTGAAGGACACGGAGACGTCTTCGAGGTCGATGACGTCCTTGCCCAGGCGCGCGGTCGCCATCTTCACCAGCTCGACGGTGTCGCGCGGGGGCGGCACGTCGGCGATGAGGGCCTCGGCGGCGGCGATGTGGAACTTCGGCTTGGAGGTGCGCGCCGGGGCCCCGCGGCGCAGCCAGGCGAGCTCCTTGGTGAGCAGGTTGGCGCGCTTGGCGGCGGCCACGTCCGCCTGGCGCATGCGTTCGGCGCGGGCCAGCGTGTAGGCGGCGTAGGAGCCGTCGTAGATTTCGACGTGCCCGGCGATCTGCGGGCGGTCGCCGCCCGGGTCGACGCCGGGGACGACCTCCCAGATGTGCTCGCACACGGCGTCGAGGAACCAGCGGTCGTGGGTCACTGCCAGGAGCGCGCCGGACGCGCCGGGGCGGGCGAAGCGGGCGTTCAGGTGCGCGGCCAGCCATGCCACGCCCTCGACGTCGAGGTGGTTGGTGGGTTCGTCCAGGCACACGATGTCGGCGGTAGCCGCGAGGACTCGGGCGAGCGCAACGCGGCGGCGCTGCCCGCCCGACAGGGTGCCGACGAGGGCGGCGGGGTTGATGTCAGCGAGGAGACCGGCGTGGATGTCGCGCACGGCCGGGTCGGATGCCCACTCATATTCCTCCATGCCGGGGTGAACGGCCTGGATGACGGTGTCCTCCGGGTTGAGGGTGTCCGCCTGGGTGAGGACTGCGACGCGCACGCCGTCGCGTCGGGTCACCACTCCCCCGTCGGGTTCCTGAGTACCGGCGACGATGCGCAGGAGCGTGGACTTTCCGGCACCGTTGGGGCCGAGGATACCGACGCGACTGCCGTCGTCGAGGCCGACCGTGACCCCTTCGAGGAGCTTACGCGATCCGGCGAGGGCTCCGACATTTTGGGTTCCAAGCAGGTGTGCCATCAGATGGCCTCCGTCGATTCAATGCGGGCGCCGCAGGCTGGCCCGTGGGTGGGGGTCGCGCGCGCGACCGTGGGCGCGCCGCTGAGGGTGGCTGCGAGGGCTTGGGCGTGCTCGGCGTCGCGCGCGAGGGCTGCAACGGTCGGGCCGGACCCGGACAGGGTGACGGCCAGGGCTCCCGCATCCTTCGCGGCACCGATGGTCTCGGCCAGCTCGGGGCGCAGGCGCAGGGCGGGTGCCTGCAGGTCATTGACGAGGCAGTGGCGCAGTTCCACGGGTTCCCCGCACAGGGCGGCGACCTCCTCGGGCGTGGGTCCGGCGAGGGCGCGCTCACTCGCCGCGTCGACTCGATCGAACTCACGGAACACCTCGGGGGTGGACAGGCCCTCGTGGGACAGGAGCATGACCCAGTGGTGGCGGCCCTCCTCGTCCCCTTCGCGCAGGACGCTCATGTGGTCCCCGCGCCCGGTTCCCAGCGCGATGCCGCCCGCCAGGCAGGCGGGGACGTCGGCGCCCAGCGAGCGGCCGATCGCCTGCAGTTGCTCGGCGCCCAGGCCCAGCTCCCACAGCTCATTGCAGGCCACCAGGGCGGCGGCCGCGTCGGCTGACCCGCCGGCCATGCCACCAGCGACGGGCACGCGCTTGTCGACGCGGATGCTCAGGCCAGCGGCGGTGGACGCCCAGGGGCCCGCGGCGGCGAGGCGCTGGAGAACGCGCGCGGCGCGCACAGCCAGGTGGGTCTGCGGGTCCACGTCCGCCATGGCGCGGGTCGTGGCCTCGTCGATGCTGCCGTCGGGCAGGTACGCGATCGTCTCGACGCGTACGCCGGGCGTCTTGGAGGTGCGCACGGTGACGGTTTCGCGCAGGTTCAGGGCCTCGAAGACCGTGACGAGGGGGTGGTAGCCGTCTGGCGTGGGCGCGCCGACGCGCAGGGTCAGGTTGACTTTTCCGGGCGCACTGGCGCGCACTTCACGCATGGCGTTCCTTCTTCCTACCGCTTGTCTGACCGGCGGCCCTCAGCGGGCCGCGGTCGACGCCGCGAGGGTACCGTTCACGCGGGCCTCGATGACGGCGCGTCCCAGCTCGACGAACTCGTCGATCGAGAGGGTCTCGCCGCGGCGCGTCGGGTCAATGCCAGCGGCCGACAGGAGGGCCTCGGAGGCCTCGGGGCCGCCCGCCCAGTTCTTGAGGGCCGCACGCAGGGTCTTGCGGCGCTGGCCGAAGGCCACATCGGTGGCCTCGAAGGTGGCGCGACGCAGCTCGTCGTCGCCGCGCGGGGTCTCCAGACGTGTGAGGCGCACGAGGGCGCTATCCACGCCGGGCACGGGCCAGAACACGGAGCGGCCGATCGTCCCGGCGCGCTCAACCGAGCCATACCAGGAGGCCTTCACGGAGGGCACGCCGTAGGTGCGCGATCCGGGGCCGGCGGCCAGGCGGTCCGCGACCTCAGCCTGGACCATGACGACGACGCCCTGGACGGAGGGGAAGGCCTCAAGCATGTTGAGCAGAACCGGCACGGCCACGTTATACGGCAGGTTCGCGACGAGCTTCGTGGGGGCGGGCCAGTCCACGCCGAAGTCATCGATGCCGCTGATTTCCGTGGCGTCCATGGTGACAACGTGCAAGCGGTCGGCGGCCTCGCTCATTCGGGCGCGCACGGTCTGCGGCAGGGCTGCGGCCAGGGTCGGATCAATCTCGACGGCACGCACGCGCGCACCGACTTCCAGGAGCGCGAGCGTCAGGGAACCGAGGCCGGGGCCGACCTCGATGACCTCGTCACCCGCTTCGACGCCACCGGCTGCGACGATCTTGCGCACCGTGCCCGCGTCGTGCACGAAGTTCTGGCCCAGCACCTTGGTGGGGCGAATACCGAGCGCCTCGGAGATGGCCTTGACTTCAAGGGGACCGAGCAGGCCCGTCTCGGAGGGGACGGCTCCCTCGGGCAGGGTCGGATCGAGGCGGCGGCGCGTGTCGCGCTGGTTGCGTTGGGAGGATCGGCTCACGCTGGCAAGTCTAGTGCACGGGGCCGACGAGGCCGGGGCTGGGGGCACTGTGAGGCTCGAAGCGTCACGGGGCGGGGGCGGGCGGTAGGACGACGCGCACCTCGTACTTGCTGGCCTGCTCACCCAGAACGGCATTGACCTGCTTCTTCACGACGTCTTCCAAACGCCCCTGCGCCTTGTCAAGCAGACCCTTGGAAACAGCCTCGTCTGCTGCAGCAGCTTCCCGATCCGCCAGGAAGGTGGTGACCTCTCCGACCTCGATCTGGTTAACGATGGAGAAAGACTGGTCGTAGGTCTCGACCGAGGCAGGGTCGATGGACGCGGAGAGAATTTCGACGGCAGGCACGGTCACCGTCACGACGTGCCCCGTTTCGTCCACCTCGACCTGAATCCGGCTGACGTCGGCCACTCCGGCCTTCACTTCTCCCGAATAGGTGATGAGGTAATGGGCGCTCGTGCCCGGCACTTCCATGCCAAACACCTTGGTTCCCTCCTCAGAGTATTTCCCCACCTGGGTGAAGTTGTAGGACTCAGTGGAAAGTTCACCAATATCCGCGAAAGAGTTTTTCACAAGAGTCGTGTCAACGGTAACGACTGGTTCGCCACCCTGGTCCCCGGACCCGACGCCGAATACCGGGGCAGCCTTCATGCCACCGGCGAATCCTACACCTGCGATCACCACAGACGCAGCCAACTTAGCAACGGTGGAAAAACCCATGACGACCTCACTGACACAATTAGGGTGAATATTAAGTAACCCTCATGGGGATTGTACGGTAAGCGTCAAGTTGCCACAACCCCTACACCACGCGGATAGGTTATCGGCGTGCGGATAGCTTACTTTCCTATCCGCATGCGCCTAACCTATCCACATCTTCACAACCTATCCATATGCCGACGGCGAGCCGGGCGCCGCACGCATAAGCTTGCCAACACCCAGCTAGACACACTCCCCATTCTGGCGCAGCACGCATCCGCCCCCGGCACACGCCCGTAGACACGAACGAAAGCCGGGCCCGACAACCCTCGTTGTCAGGCCCGGCCCTCAGCATCTCTCAGGCTTAGTACCAGCCCACGGCGCTGGAGTGCGCCCAGGCGGAGCAGGGCGTGCCGTAGCGGCCCTTGATGTAGCCGATACCCCAGTTGATCTGGGTGATCGGGTTGGTACGCCAGTCAGCACCGGCCGAGGCCATCTTCGAGCCCGGCAGCGACTGCGGGATACCGTAGGCACCCGACGAGGCGTTCTCGGCGTACGGATTCCACTGCGACTCGCGGTTCCACAGGAGGACCAGGCACTGGTACTCGCTGTCTCCCCAGCCCTGGGCTGCGACGAGGGGCTTGGCCAGCGAACGCGGGTCCTCGCCGGAGTAGGTGGTCGGGACGGCGCCGGCGGCGGCAGCGGCAGCGGCGGCGGCAGCAGCCGTGGCGGAGTCAGTGTTCTTCGTGTCGGCTGCGATAGCGGCGATCTCTTCCTTCGTGGAGATCGTGCCGAGCTTCGCGCGGTAGCGCACGGAGGTCGTACCGTCCGCCTCGACCTTCTCCTCGAGGGTGGCCTTCGGGTCGATGCCTGCGGCGATGAGGGCGGCCGGAGTGGCCTCCTTCGTCCCCTCGCTGCGCACCTGGGTGACGGGCTGAGACGTGGAGTGCTCGGTGATCGGCACGGTGGTCAGGACCTCTTCGCCCTTCTTCTCCTGCCACACGGTCCACGTGGTGACGCCGTTGACGCCGACCGTCGTCACCTGGGATTCGCCGACGAAGAGGTCGGAGTTGGTCGTCGTCGTCTCACTGAAGGGGATCTCGACGGTCTCGGTGGCCTCACCGCGGGTCACGCGGCTGACGTTGATCGACAGCTCGCCGGCCTCGCCCGTCGTGACGTTCACGCGGTCGAGGGGGTGCACGGAGACGCCGGAGGCCTTGAGGATCGCGCGGGCATCCTGCCCGGGACGTGCGGCGACCTCGCGCGTGGTGCCATCCACCGTGACGACGACGTTGCGAGCGCGCGACACGAGCGGGGTAAGCTCGTCACGTGAGGAGGAACGGTCTGCAGCGAGGCTGACGGTCGAGCCCAGCGGAGCGGCGTCCGCGAGGATCGCATCGGCCGACGAGGCCGTGGTCCAGAGGGTACGGGTCTGACCGTCGACGGCCACCGTGTACGGCTTGGAGGTGCGCACGATGATCGTGTCGCCGTCGCGCACGGCCTCGCCGGTGCCGGGCTGAACGAGGTCATTGCTGCCAACACTCACGCCCGCGGCATGCAGCGCGTCGCCGACGGTGTTACCCCAGGAGGTCACGGGGCGCGAGACGCCGTTAACCTCGAGCATGACGGATGTGTGCGAGGAGGCGACACCGACGCCTGCGACGCCGAGGACACCCGCCGAGGCGAGGGCGGCGACGCCGAGGACGATGCGCGGGGAAGGCGCGAAGGAACGCACGTGGGCGCCCAGGACGTGCAGGGCGCTTGCGGCGGACGCACTCAGGGAGGTGCTCAGGTGGTGGTTCACGATTCTCCAGTTACTCGCTATTGGTATGCCGGTCAGCTTAACGTGCACGCACGCGGGCGCGCCAGGGTCTGGCCGCGCCCGCGTGCAATGTCACGTCAGACGAGGCCCAGCTTGTAGGCGCAGCCCCACTGGCCCCAACCGGAGCGCTGCTGGAGCATGCGCGCACGCATGGTCTGTTCTTCCACGGAGGCATCAGAGGGCAGGCCGGAGCCGCCCACGGAACGCCACGTCGGCAGAGAGAATTGGTACATGCCGTAGTAGCCGTTGCCCGTGTTGATCGACGGGTTGCCACCGGACTCGCACTGGGCGATGGCCGCCCAGATCGCAGCGTCGTCGCCGGAGACGGCGGCGGGAGCAGACGCAGACGAACCAGACGAGGAGGCACCCGAAGAATCGGACGAGGTGGACGAGCTGGACGACGTATCCTCGGCCTTCTTCGCCTTCGTGCCCTTGGAGACGATGCGCTTGGTGGGCTCGGTGCGGGTCGTGGACAGGACGGCGGAGACGGTGACGTCGCCGTCGATGGTCTCCTGGTAGGTCTCGGTCACCTCGGAGCCGGCCACGCCTTCCTGCACGGTCTTCTCGCTACCCTCTTCGGCCTCGGCGTCCTCACGCTCTTCGGTCTCGTACGGGATCTCGGTCGTGGAAGAGACGATGCCACGCACGACGCGTGCGACGCGCAGGGTGGCCTCGCCGCCGTTGTGCTCGAGGGTGACGCGGTCGATCGGACCGGCGCTGACGCCTGCCTTCTCGAGGATCGCGGTCGTGCCTTCGTCAGAGGAGACGACGACGTCCGTCGTGGTGCCGTCGGCGACGACGTGGACGGTCTGGCCGGCCTCGGCGATGGGCATCTCGGCGCGGGTGTAGGAGCGGTCGGCCGCCATGGATGCGGCGGAGGCCGGCAGGGCAGAGAGCACGCCGGAAATCGACGAGGCAGTGGACCATGCCGTGGTCTGGTTGCCGTCGACCGTCACGTCGTACTCGGTCGCGGTGCGCACGACGACGGTGTCACCGCTCGCGACGGTCTGGTTGGAGGCGGGGGCGACGAGGTCGTGGTCGCCGACGGTCACACCCGCGCTGTGCAGAGCATCGCCGGCAGTCGTGAAGAAGCCTGAGACATCGCGGGTCACGCCGTCAACTTCGACGGTGACGTGGCGATAGGAGGTACCAATGGCAGTGGCCGCGGTGCCGGCCACGACAAGGGCCGTCGCGGCTGCGACGGAAATGACGGTTGTACGAGAGGGCTGAAAGCTCACGTGTCTCCAGACTTTGTAGGTTCCGTTTCAGGGCCGCGCCGACGCATCCCCGCGGACTGCGGGCGCATCAGACGGGCAGGCCAATTCGGACTGACACACCCACCGTAACCAATTTGTTACCTTCGCGCGACCACTTTGACGCAATTCACCAGTCAGAGAACGCGCGCGGGAAGGTCGTGCGAGGCCTGATAACCCGCGCTCGTCACAGGAGAGATGCCCTCACCAGGTGCCGTAGACCGCCTCGGTGTTCGCCCGCAGCTGGTCGCACGCAGCCGCCTCGCTGACGCCCCACTGATCCGCAATGAAACGCACGGTGTGCGCCATGACGTAGGAGGCGTTGGGGCAGCCGCGCCACGGCGCGGGCGTCAGGTACGGGGCGTCCGTCTCAACCAGGACCAGCTCGCGCGGAAGGACCGCGAGCGCGGCACGCAGGTCGGAGTTCGCGGGGTATGTGATGGGGCCGGCGAAGGAGGCGTACCATCCGCGCCCGGCGAGGTGCTCGGCCATCGCCGCGTCCCCCGAGTAGCAATGGAAGACGATGCGCTGGTCCTCGCTCGCACGCTCGTCGAGAATCGCGAGGGTGTCCTCATGGGCGTTGCGGTCGTGGATCTGCAGGGGCAGGCCCGCGCGCTGCGCCATGTCGATGTGCGCGCGGAAGGATTCCTTCTGCGCCTCGCGGCCCGGGTCGGCCGTACGGAAATAATCCAGGCCGCTCTCCCCCACCGCGACGACCATCGGATCGTCCAGCCGAGCCTCGACGGCAGCCAGGGCCTCGTCAAGGGGCACGTGGTAGTCGCGCACGACGGGGACCAGACCGTCAGGCGAGGGGTCCGCACAGCCCGCGTGCAGGGCCGCGTCGTTGGGGTGGATCGCGATCGCGACGCGCACGCCCTCGTGAGCGCGCGCCAGCTCGATCATCGGATCGAAGTCGGGCAGCTCGCAGGCGCTCGAAATCATCCGGGTGACCCCCACCTCGCGGGCGCGGTCCAGCTGCTCCTCAAGGCTGAGCGCCACGCCCTCGCGCCGGGGGATCTCGCCGACGTGGGTGGGCAGGTGCGTGTGGTTGTCTACCACGGGCGCCGCCAGGGGCGCGGGCGCGTCTGGCCAGGGACGAGGCTTACGCGGGCTCATGCGAGGTCATTGACCTTTCGAGGAGGGACGGGAACGAGGCGGGCGCGCGTCAGCGGGAGAGCACGACGCCGCGGGCGACCTCATCGACGACGTCGTCGCCGAGGATGAGACGGACGATTTCGAGGCCGAGCTCCAGGGAGGTGCCTGCGCCGCGGCTGGTGATGATCTGCCCGTCGACGACGACCGGGTTCTCGTGGACGATTGCGCCGCCCTCGGCGATGGCCTTGACAAAGGCGGGGTTCGCGGTCGCGTGGCGGCCGTCGAGGACGCCCAGCTCGGACAGGATCGAGGGGGCCGCGCAGATCGCTGCGATGGGCTGGGCGGCGTCGGAGCGGCGCAGCACCTCGGCCTGGATCGCGGGCGTGCCCTTCAGGCCCAGGGTGCCGGGCATGCCGCCGGGCAGGAAGAGGACGGTGTAGGTGGACAGGTCCACGTCCTCGAGCATGAGGTCGGCGACGACGCGGATGCCGTGCGAGCTCGTCACGTGGCGGGCGTCGGTCACGGAGATCAGGTCGGAGCGCACGCCGGCTCGGTACAGGACGTCGGCGACGGCCAGGGCCTCGACCTCTTCGAAGCCGTCGGCCAGCATGATGGCGACAGTGGCGTCGGTGGCAAGCTTGTCGGGAGTGGGCATGATTCCTCTTTCGTCGCGGCTACTGAAACGAGCGTTACGTCCAGGTTAGCGCAGCCGCACGTGCCCCGTGGACGCGCCACGGCCTCGTCCCGCGGGACGAGGCCGTGTGCGTCACTCGGAGCGCAGGGCCTCGACCGGGTCCTGGCGCGAGGCGCGCGAGGCCGGGATGACGCCCGCGATGACGGTCAGACCGACGGATACCGCGATGAGTGTGAGGGCCGTGAGCGGCGAGAGCTGGGCAATGTTCTCCACGTTGAACGAGGAGTACGCGATACCATTCGCAACCGCACACAGCCCGTAGGTGACGCCCACGCCGATCAGACCCGCCAAGAGGCCTTCGATGACGGTCTCGGCGTTGAACACGCGGGACACGTCGCCCTTCGAGGCACCGATCGAGCGCAGGATACCGATCTCCTTGCGCCGCTCGAGCACCGAGATGTAGGTGATGATCGAAATCATGATCGACGAGACCACCAGCGAGATCGACACGAAGGCAATGAGCAGCCAGGAGATGATGTCGACAATCTTGGTCACCGAGCTCATGAGCGCGCCCATGACGTCGGAGTAGGTGACGACCTTGTCGGTCGCGCCCGCCGACTTATTGTCGGCGTTGTAGGCGTCGAGGGCGGCCTTCACCTTGTCCTTGTCCGCGAAGGACTTGGGGTAGATGGAGATGTTCGACGGGGAGGCGATATCCGCCCATCCCAGGTTCCTCAGGTTCGTCTCGAGAGTCGGCACGTTCGTGGAGAACATGGTCGCCATGAGCGCGGCGAGGGACTTCTCGTCCACGTTGGATTGGAAGGCCTCGGCGAAGGCCTGCGGATCCATGGAGAAAGCGCTCGACATGTTGGTGGCGAACTGCTCCATGGTGGAACCGATCTGCTCGCCGATCACGGTCGACAGCTGCGTCATCATCGAGGTCATCGCGTTCGTCATGGCTTCCTGCATGACCTGGCCGATGACAGCGCTCACGCCCTGCGTGAGGGTGGTCCCCAGCTGGGCGGCGATCTGCGTGGAGATCGCGTTCATGACCTGAGTGGAGATGTCGGTGCCGATCTGGGCCAGGGCGGGGTCCTCGCCGAGGGCCTTCGTCAGGTTGGCGGCGAGCTTGTCGGAGTCGACGACCCGGTCGGAGGAGACAGCCGCGCGCAGCTGCGCGAGCACCTCGGGCTGAGAGAAGTACGCCGAGGCCAGGGTCGCGAAGTCGGTCGTTCCACCCGCCTCGATCTGCTCGCGGGCGTAGTCCTGGAAGCCCTGGGCGATCTGGGAGGCCTGTGCGCTCAGGTAGTCTGCCGCGCCATCCTTGACGGCACCGTCGGCCAGGGCCGAGCGGATGATCGTCTGGAAGTCGACGTTGGCCAGCTGCGGCAGGTCCTTACTCAGCTCCCCGAAGTCAAGGCCGGACAGGTCGAAGGCCATGCCCGACTGGGCACCGGACTGTGCGCTCAGGGCTGACAGGTCAATGGTCGACAGGTCCAGGCCCGACATGTCGAGGTTGGAGAAGTCGAGGCCGGACAGGTCGAGGCCGGAAAGGTCCAGGCCAGACAGGTCCATTTGCATCTTGTCGGGGTCGATCTGGAAGGCGGCGGAGAGCTTGGACTCATCCACCGTGAACAGGGAGGACATGTCGAAGCCGCCGGACTGGCTCTTCTGATTGTCCGCCAGCTCCTTGAAAGTCTTGCCGGTGAAGACATCAACGTCGGGCTTGGCGCGCTGGGCCTTGACGATCGGGCTGGCCGCCGCCTCCTCAATGATCTGGTAGGTCAGGGCAGGCGTGTAGGCGATGCCCTGACGCAGGGCGCCACCCTTGTCGGAGTTGGGCTTGACGATGCCGGAGATCGTCAGCTGCTGGCCGCCGTCCACGAGCTTCTTCATGTAGTCCGTGTCGGAGGAACGGTCTGTCCACACCTTGTAGGTGTCGTCCCACGTGTACTTGTCGAAGGCGTTGACGCGACGGAAGGTCGTGCCCAGGATCGCGGAGTAGTCGTAGGTGGCGGTACTCGCCCCCGACTGCGCGCCCGACTGCGCCCCCAACTGGCTCTTGCCCCCGAGCGTGCCCTGGTAGTAGCTGCGCATCAGGTCATCGAATTCCTTGTGGTCTTTGAGACCCAGGGTGTATTCGAAGAGGTTGGGGATGTTGCCGTCCTCGTCGAGGACCAGGACGACCTGGTTCGCGCCGCTCGGCCAGGAGCCGGCGACCACGTCGTACGCGGAGGTGTACAGCGAGGTCGTGGCGGGCATCTGGTAGAAGGCATTCGTCTGCATCATCGACCCGAAGGCCCCGGCGCCGAAACCGGCTTCCATCTGCTTCATCGACTGGTCGGGACTGACCTGCACGACCTCTTTAGATGTGTCGGTTTGGTAGATCTGCGGGACGATGTCGTAGTCATACTCGATCGCGTTAACCATCGAGTTGATGTTGCCGCCGTTGTTGTCCAGGTAGGTCTTGAGCGAGGCCAGGTCGTTCGTCTTCGCGTCACGGATCGTGTCGGCGAAGGTGCGCAGCTTGGAGACGCCGACCTTGCCGTCGGGCGCGGGCTGGGAGTCTTTGGAGTCCGAGGCCGACACGGACAGCGCGGCGGTCATGTCGATGCCGCTCTTTTGGATCGTCAGCGGGTACGCGCCCAGCGTCTCCTCTTCCGTCTTGGCGATGTAGGCGTTGGTGCCGTTGGCCAGCGCGAGGATCGCCGCAATGCCGATGATGCCGATGGACCCCGCGAAGGAGGTCATGAGGGTGCGGCCCTTCTTCGTCATCAGGTTGTTGGCCAACAGGGACAGGGCCGTCAGGAAGCCCATCGAGGTGCGACGTGCGGGCTTGGCTTCACGCCGGTCCTCGGCGGCGGGTACGAAGGGATCGGAGTCGGCGACGATGGAGCCGTCGGCCAGCTCAACGATGCGGGTCGCGTACTGGTGGGCCAGATCGGGGTTGTGCGTGACCATGATGACGAGGCGGTCGCGGGCCACGTCGCGCAGCAGGTCCATGACCTGCACGCTCGTCTTGGAGTCGAGGGCGCCGGTGGGCTCGTCGGCCAGCAGGATCTCGGGGTCGTTGATGAGGGCACGCGCGATGGCGACGCGCTGCATCTGGCCGCCCGACATCTGCGAGGGCTTCTTGTGGACGTGCTCCTTCAGGCCGACCCGTTCGAGGGCATCGAGGGCGCGCTTGCGGCGCTCGGAGCGCGAGACGCCCGACAGGGTCAGGGCCAGCTCGACGTTCGCCAGCACGGTCTGGTGGGGAATCAGGTTGTAGGCTTGGAAGACGAAGCCGATGCGGTTGTTGCGGTAGGCGTCCCAGTCGCGGGCCTTGTAGTCCTTCGTCGAAATGCCGTCGATGACGAGGTCGCCGCTCTGGAAGCGGTCGAGGCCTCCGATGACGTTGAGCATCGTCGTCTTACCGGAGCCGGACTGGCCCAGCACGGCCACGAACTCGTTGTCGCGGAACGCCACGGAGACCTTGTTGAGCGCCACCTGCACGAGGTTGGCGGTCTGGTAGGCCTTGACGATCTCCTTGAGCTCTAGCACGCTTCATCCTCACATCTGCTGTTGATTCCACAGACAAGTCTAGGCGAGCGACCATCGCTCAAGACCGCCGCTGTTCACTGACTGATCCCTGATCATCCCCTGACAAACCCCTGAAGTCGTATCTCGCGCGTCACATCGAGCTCCCCGAAATCCAGCCCGGGCCTCGTTCATCGAACAACCTCCAGAGACGCGCGCAACCCAGTGGCTAGACTGATCCCATGATCGACCTCACCCAGATTCCCGTGCCCAACGAAGGGCCGATCACCGATAAAGTCAAGGAAATCTACGAGCGTTCCTTCCCGCCCGAGGAGCAGATTCCCCTTCCCGAGCTGCTAACAAGCGCCCAGATGGACGAGGTCTCCTTCCTCGCGTGGATCGATCCCTCCCTGCCTGCGGGCAAGGACGGGGCCGGCAACGTGGTTGCCCTGACCTTCTCCTTCGTCTTCCCCGACCTGTTCTACCTGGGTTTCCTCGCGGTGGACGGGCGCACGCGCAGCGCGGGCTACGGCTCGCGCATCCTCACCTACTTCCGCGAGCGCTACGGCGACGTTCCGCAGCTGCTCGAGATCGAGCCGGTCGTGCGCGAGGCCGGGAACTACCAACAGCGCGTGCGACGCCTAAAGTTCTACGAGCGCAACGGTTTCACGGTGACGAACATGCTCACGCACGAGGCCGACCAGAACTACAGGGTCCTGGTGCGCGACGGGATCGTGAGCCCGCAGCGCCTGGAGGAGGCGCTCAATTCGGTGACCGACGACCCGGCGTACGCGTCGCGGGTGACGACGGACTAACGCCCTCCCCGGGGTCAGTGGCCGACGCCGCTGCTGGAGACCAGGAGGATTTCCTCGTTGTCGAGTCGGGCGAGCGCACCTTCCAGGGCAGCCGAGGAGAAGATGCCTTCGTCGCGGGCCTGCAGGAGGGCGTCGCGCTGGGCGTGAATGGCCTCCAGCGCCAATTCACGGATCTGGTCGCGCGTGAAGGAGCGCTCAACCTCCTCCTCGCTCATGTCGACGGTGCCGTGGCCATCGTCATCCACCTCGCTCGCGGAAACGGTGGCCTGAGCGGCGGCGTCCTGGAAGATGTCCGTGAGGACGCGGTCAGCGGCGTGCGCAGTCCGCACTTGCTCACCCGTAGCCTCGTCAGTGAGCGCATGTCCCAGCCGGGACAGTGTGCGCGAGACGCCGGCGGAAAGCAGGGTCTTGCCGTCGACCTCGTGGATAGCCTGTGCGAGGGCCGTGTCGACCAGCGCGGAGCCCATGACCTTCAGGAGCTTGGCGCGCTCCTCCTCGGAGATGTCGCCCGTCGCCATCTTGGGCTTGACGAGGCGAATAAGGCCGGGCAGGGTCAGGCCCTGGATGACGAGGGCACCCGCCGCGATAAACAGCGCGATCGAGAGCAAGAACGCGCGCATCGGAGCGTGCGTCGAGATTGTCTGCGCGGCCGCCAGGGTGATCGCTCCGCGCATGCCCGCCCAGACGATGACGCTTCCCTCGCGCGGGCCCAGCGGCTCGTTCTCGAAGTAATCCAGGTCTGATCCGCGCATGGCGTTGCGGCGCGCGCGCCGCTTGAGGCGGCGACGATAGAGGTTGAGTGCCTCTTCCCAGCGTTCGGGGCTCAGGTCGCGGGCCTCGAGCATGTCGGCGTCGACCTCGCTCGCCTTGTGCATGCGCTTCTCGAAGCGATCGATGCGCGCGGCCTCGGCCTCGTAGCGCCGCTGTCGGCGCTTGTGTCGGTGGTCCAGCCAGGTGAACATCAACGCGATGAAGACAGCTCGAATGACCATGATGAGCGCGCCGAGGGTGACGGCGAGGAACGCGGCGAAGGCCAGGCCTCCGGAGAACGCGGCGGTCTCCTCGACGATGCCGAAGGCCTGCAGGCCCATCGCTAGGAAGATCCCGCTCTCCAGGACGAGGGTCATGGTCTGCCAGTTCTGCTGGGAGAAACGCCTGTTGGTCGCGGAGATGACGGCGGCGCGGCGACGCGAGACGACCAGGCCGGCGACGACGGCGGCGACGAGTCCGGAGCCTCCCAGGTGCTCGGCGGGGATCGAGGCAATGAAAGGCATCGTGAACGAGAAGACTGTATCGGCCGAAGGCTCCTTGATGAGGGCGCGCAGGCGCACGCCGACCTCGCCAACGACCCAGCCAATCGCAGCTGCGATACCGAGGGCGATGGCCACCTTGCCGATGAGCAAGCCCGGGTTGAGGGCGTGTTCGTCAGCGGCCAGACCGGCGCTCATCGCGGCGGAGAGCAGGACCAGCGAGGTCGCGTCGTTGAAGAGGCCCTCGCCTTCGAGCACAGTGATGATGCGGTGGGAGACGCCCGAGCGTTTCGCGATCGAGACGGCGACCGCATCCGTCGGCGACAGGACCGCGCCCAGCGCGACGCCCCAGGGCAGCGAGATCGCCGGAACCAGCCAGTTAATGACGAAGCCGACCGCGAAGGCGGACAGGAACACGAGGGGGATCGCGAGCATCGCAACCGCGTGCATCTCGCGCCGGAAGTCCATGGTCGGCATACGCACGGCTGCCGAGAACAACAGGGGCGGCAGCACGACCTCAAGGATGAGATGCGGCTCGACCTCGATGGCGCCCACCTGCGGCAGGAACCCGATCGCCAGGCCGATAACCAGCAGAATCAGCGGCGACGCCACGCCCACCTTGGGGGCGATGAATTGGCATGCCACGATGATGAGCATTCCGGCCACGGCAATAAGAAGGGGTTCCACAGGTCAATTGTATTGCGAGCAACCCCACCAGCGCCGTTGCCATCTCACCACAGCGGCTACGCGCGCCGCGAACTCGCGCGGAGCACCACACCCCACCCACCTGCCTTCCACACCGGCCCCAGATGTCAAACAGATCCACACGAGCAGAGCACGTGCTACAATTAACGAATAGGTTCAAGGAGGTTCTCATGACCGCTTACGACCACTCGTCGGGGTACACCTACGGCACCGATGCCGTTCCCTCGTCTCCACTCACGCTCGAGGATCTACGCCAGATCGAGGCCGCGGCGCACGTCCAGCCCGGTGACGCAGAGCTGCTCGCACGAGCAGAACCCATCCTGGCGCCGCATGCCATGGAAATGGTCGACACGTGGCGCGGAATTCTGGCTCAAAAGACGTATCTGGCAGCCCATTCCGCACACCCGGACGGGCAGCCTAACCCCGAGTACGCGCAGGCGTCAAAGCCGCGCTTCGCCCAGTGGATCATCGACATGTGCACGCGCGAGCGTGACCAGGCCTGGTTGGACTACCAGTATCTGATCGGCGCACGGCATATGTCCGCGGCGAAGAACGCGGCGGATGGGGCGGACTCGACGCCATTCGTGCCACTGCGCTACGTGCTCGCCTTCATCGCGCCCACTGTGGAGGTCGGTCACCGTCTCCTCGCGGAGGGCTTCGAGGGTGACGAACTGAGCGCCGTCCGTGACGCTTGGACTCGCGCTGTGACTGTCGCCGTGACAGTGTGGGCGTATGCCTACCGAGATCACCCCGAGCAGTTCTGATCCGGCGCTCGCCACCTACGACTCCCCCATCGGCCGCCTCACGCTGGCCGCTCGGGGCGGTGCGCTCGTTGGCTTGTGGGTGGCCGGGCAGCGATTCTTCGGCGCTCCCTTCGGGATCGACGAGGCCGTGGCGCGCTCCGCGCTCGACCTGACCTCGCCCAATTTCCGGGATGTTGTCCTCGCCGAGGCCGGGTGGGACGAGGCCGACGCGCAGGCTCTGGGCATGGCGGTGGCGTGGCTCGACGGATACTTCGCGGGCGAGGCCCCCTCCCCCGCTACCATTCCTCTCGCGCCTGCGGGCACGGACTTTCAGAGGCGCGTGTGGGAGGCGATGGACGCTATCCCCTACGGCGCGACGCGCACATACGGGCGTCTCGCGGCCACGCTGCGGGACGAAGGCGTGCCCGCGTCAGCCCAGGCGGTCGGCGGAGCGGTCGGACGCAATCCCCTGCTGCTCATCCGCCCCTGCCACCGGGTCGTGGCAGCCACCGGCCCGGGTGGCTACGCGGCGGGAGGGGACGTGAAAGCCTGGCTGCTTGCGCACGAGGCGGCCACGGCCTCGTCGGCCAACTAACTCAGCCGTTCGCCCGGTCGGCCTCAATCGCCTGTTCGACCAGGGCCTCGTCAACGGGCAGAGCCTCGCGCGCGTAGGCGGCAGCATCATCCTGAGTGTCGGCGATCTGCTCGGCGATCGAGTCGGCCTCGCGGCGCAGCTCGGCCCCATCGAGAACCGAAGCCCGGGCGAGGGTGCGGGCCTGGGCGCGGTGCTCGTCCGTGTACTCCAGGTCGTCGGCGTGCTTGCGCACGAGGACGCGGATGAGCTTGCGACGCAGGTTCTCCTCGCGCAGGACGGCGGAGCGCTCGCGCAGCCAGCCGACCGCGAGGACGACAAGGAGGGCGACACCCAACCAGCCGATGATCGGGTACATGCCGCCAATCAGCTTCTTGAAGCCCATGAGCGAGGCCGCATAGCCCACCGCAACAACGCCGACGAGGACGATGCGCATGCGGCCGGTCTCCCCACCGGAGAATCGGCGCGCCGTTGAGTAGAACAGCGAAAAGACCGTGTTGTAGATGAGCGCGAAAATGATGAGCGTGTAGACGAAAGCGAAGGCCGGGTGGATCGAGCGTGCGATCTCGAGGGCGGGAACGTTGACGTCCCAGACGCGATCCATGTTCAGGTACAGGCACAGGGCGTCCGCGCCGATAACGAGGGCAATGATGGTGCCGCCGAGGCGCCCCGCACGCCGGGCTTCACCGATGCGCAACACCGAGCCGCCAAGCACGAAGGCCATCGCGATGCCGTTGACGACGCACAGTGCGAAGTAGTTGATCGTGGAGAGCCACAGGTTTGGCAGCGCCGGGGTGACCTGGGTCGCGGCAGCGTTGAGCTCGGCGAGGCCCGGATGGGGCGTCGTGAGCGAATAGATGGTGAGGATCGTGATCGCGACAATGATCATGGGCGTAAACACGCCGATCACCTTCATGATCCGGTCGAAGTCCAGGAATGCTGTGAGAATGACGAGCACCGCGCACAGGGCACTGCCCGCCCACGCAGGCAGACCGAACTGCTGCTCGAGGTTCGCGCCCGCGCCCGCGAGCATCACGAAGCCCATCGCGAAGCCCGAGAAGACGAGCACCACATCGATGACGCGGCGCAGCGCCGGGTGGGTGATGCGCTCGAAGACCACGTCGTGGTGGCCGGATCGGTAGTAGGAGCCCAGCTGGAGCGCGACGACGCCGAAGACGACGTTGAGGACGCCCAGGACCGCGATGCCGATCAGGCCCTTCGCGCCAAAAGACAGGAAGTACTGGAGCAGATCCTGGCCGCTCGCCAGGCCCGCGCCAATGATGACTCCCACGTAGGCGAAGGCGACAGAGAGGTACTTCTTGGACATTGGGTCCCTCCAGTGGTGAACGTTTCACGAGGCCGAGGTCTCTTCCACGGTAGAGGCGCAGCCGGGAGGGATGCACGTCCGTGGGAAATTGTTCACGCTCACGATGAGTAACAGAGGCGCAGATGTGTACACAATGTATTAAAATAACACTATGAAGACACTCGCTACGACGCTGTCTACTCGAGAGCTCCGTGCAAACCTCTCCGACGTCCTCGGACGAGCCTCCTACGGCGGTGAACGAATCGGAGTAACAAAGAACGGCCGCCTCGCGGCAATCGTGATCGGCGTCGATGACCTGTTGGCCTTGGAAGAACTCGAGGATGCACGCGATCTCGCGGCCTTCCGCGAGGCGGTACGCAACGACGACGGGCAGCGCGTCAGCCTGGCCGACCTGCGCGCTGAGCTCAACGACTAGCGATGTACCGCGTCGAATTCACCTCAGCGGCGGCGCGACAGGTACGCAAGCTGGATCGGCCGGTGCGCGCCCGCTTGCTGAATGCCATCGAATCACTCGCCACTTCTCCTCGACCCGACGGAGTCAAGAATCTTGCGAGCACGGAGAACGCGTGGCGCATCCGCGTCGGCGACTACCGGATCATCTACTCAATTGAAGACGACGTCCTCGTCGTGACGGTCGTGCGCGTCGCACACCGCCGCGAGGTCTACCGCTCGTAGCATTACTTGCCTTCGAGGAGCGGGATCGGCGGGCGCGGGGCCTGCATCGAGTTGATCGGGGCCTCGGGATCCGCGTAGCCGAGCGCGAAACCGGTGATGAACCGGTAGCCCTCGGGGATTTCGAACTCAGCTTCGACAGGCTCGCGCCAGGTGGCGAGGATGCCGACCGGGCAGGAGTCGATGCCACGCGACTTGGCGGACAGGAACAGTGTCTGGAGCATGAGGCCGGCGTCCATGGCGCTCCACGGGAGCATGTCCTCGTGGACGAAGACGAAGCCCATGACGGGAGCGTCGAATGCCGTGACGTTGCGGCGGTTCACACGGTTGCGCCCCTCGATGTCGGCGCGCTCGATGCCGTGGATGCCGTAGAGAAGCTTCGCAACCTCGATCTGGGCGGGGCGAACCTCGTCCGGGTAGCGCTTGCGCACGGGGAAGTCGCCGTCGGGAACGGGAATCTCGACGTCCGGGTCCTCAGCCTTGCGCGCGTGGGCAGCTATCTCCTCGTCGAAGAGACGGCCGTAGTGTTCGCGCAGGCACTGGGCGCGCTCGCCCGTGGCCAGGGCGACGCGGAAGGCACGCGTGTTGGACCAGGACGGCGCGGTCGTCGCGTCGGCGAGGATCGCGTCGAGGACCTCGGCGGGAATCTCCCGGTCTGTAAAGGCGCGCGTGGAGCGGCGCGAGGCGGTCAGGGCCGAAAAGTCGTTCGTCTCAACGTTGAGTGTCATGCTCTGAGGCTACCCCCGTGATTCATCTGAACACTGGGACGATCCACCTACTGGGCGCGGTTATCCGACAATAGCCGTTGACAACCGCGGGCTCGGCGCTCAGCACAACACCTGAACACATGTAACATACAACACAGTTTCCCGGCATGACATCATCAGCCGTCATGACGTCTAACAAGTAGCGCGCAGCCAGCCTCACCGCCGGCATCACGCTGCCACACGTTCCAACGTCCGACCAGGAACACAATCACATCGTCGGACCCTCACGAAGGAATACATCATGCTGTCACTTATCGGAATGGTCATTACCGGTGCCGTCCTCGGTGCACTCGCACGACTCATCATGCGAGGCGAACAGAACATCTCCATCCTGTGGACCATCATCCTCGGCGCGATCGGCGCACTCATCGGCGGCACTATCGCCAGCTTCTTCGGCGTTGCCGACACCAGCGGAATCGACTGGATTAGGTGGGCCCTGTCCCTGATTGCCGCCATCGGCGCAATCTCGGTCTACCTCAAGCTCGCCGGTCGCAAGTGAACAACACTCACTGACACACCCCGAATAGCGACGCCACCAAACTCAGTGGCATACGCCACATAAGAAGGTCGTGAGGTTTTCATAGCCTGAAGCGTCTTCTTCATAACGCGGCAACCATGACGGGCAGCAAGACAAGTTAATCCGGCTACACACTGGCCGACTAAGGAAGCCACCACGGTGCCTGACTGACCACTTGCTGATCCGCGCACAACCCCGTCCAATCATCTCTCGACGAAACGAAAGAGGCTCACATGAGCAAGAACACCATCCCCCAGACCGGCCAGCAGCGCGAGCGCAATGAGAACGCCGAAGAGGAAAAGACCCTGCGCGGTCCCCTCCAGACCGAGCACGGCGTGACGACGATCGACGAGAACGTGGTCGCCAAGATCGCCGGAATGGCCGCTCGCGAGGTGCCCGGCGTCTACGACATGGGCAACGCCGTTCGCCGCGCCTTCAGCGCTGTCACGGACCGCATCCCCAACGCCCAGACCAACGTCGCCGGCGGCGTGAGCGTGCAGAAGGGTGAGACCCAGGCTGCCATCGAGATCACCATCGTCATCGACTACGGCGTCTCGATCGTTGAGGTCTCCAACGCGATTCGTCGCAATGTCATCGAGCAGCTTGAGGGCACCACGGGCCTTGAGGTCGTCGAGGTTAACATCAACGTCACCGACGTCCACCTTCCCGACGAAGACGCTGACGATTCCGAACCTGCCGACCTCAAGTGATTCACCCCGACGCTCTGATCTGAGGAATTTCTTATGAAGACAACGCACCTGGCCCTCCTCACGGGCCTGTTCCTAGGAACCATTCTTGCCTTCGGCTCTTTCGCCGACTTCGTTCTGGTCGCCCTCTGCGGCCTGGTCGGATGGGGAGTAGGCCTCTGTCTGGAGGGCCGGGTCGATGTCCGAAGCCTCCTGGATCGGCGAAAGAAGTGACGATGGCGACCGCGACCCAGCGCGCAATCGCGCAGCCGGGACCCTCCAAGGACTCTCACCCGTCCTGGGAGGACCGCGGCACCACGACCATTCCCTCCCGAGTCGTCTCCCGGATCGCTGCCGAAGCAGCCTACGAAACTGCGAACGTTGGCTCGAACGCAGGTGGACTCCTGGGAATCGGCGCGCGCCACAACTTCTATTCACGCCCCGATGCGACGTGTGACATCTACGGTCAGGTGGCCGTCATCCACCTGAACCTGGGCCTGACCTTTCCAGCACCGCTGTCTTCCGTTGTTGAGGATTTGCGCCAACACGTGTGCCGTCGAGTCGAAACGCTTACTGGACTGACCGTCGGCAAAATGACGATCGAGATCTCCTGGCTCCATCCGAGCAGCCACGTTAGGAAGAGCCTGACATGAGAACACCGGTTCCTTCACTTATCCGCCTCCCCTCCCGCACCATCCCGAGCATCATCCTCGCGCTGCTGCTCCTCACGGCCGGAGGGCTGGGCGCATGGATCACAGGACACAGGATCATCACCGGAAGTTGGCCGACACCCGCAGACACTGCACTGTCCGCTATCGGCTCCGCCACTGTCGGCTCCCCCGCAGCCCTTGCAGTCGCCTTCTTTGTAGCGCTAGGCGGCCTGTCGATGATTCTGTCGGCACTGTGGCCGGGACTTCCAGGGCGCCTCGAGATCCTTCCGGATGATCTTCCCGGGCAGACCGCGACGAAGCGCCGCGAGCTGGCGGACCTCATTCGCTCTCAGGTTGAGCAAGTTGACGGCGTCCACTCCGTCGCCGTGACCATTCGCCGCTCCCGCGTCGATGTCCTGGTCCTCAGCGTCCTGGATAACCTCGCTCCCGTGCAGGATGCCGCCCGTCAACAGACCAATGAGGCGCTGGCTTTGCTCGCACCCGTCGGCATTTCACGCAGCCGCGTGCGCGTCCAGCAGACGCGATGAAGGAGAAACCAACATGCGTTCAGTTTCTGGTGCTTTCAACCGGATCATCTTAGCCACCTTCGGTCTCGCTCTCGTCGCAGCGGCGTCATGGTTTGTGGCCTCGGGCCTCGGCGCTGGCCGCTACTGGCCGGACGCCGACCGTTACCTGGCACCCGCCCAGGATTCTTTCAGCAGCATCGTCGCGCCTCTCACGCATTCGAATTGGCTTATCCCGATCTGCGCATTGCTCTCGTTGTTCGCGATCGTCGCAGGAGCATTCGTGCTCATCAAGCAGATTCCTCGCAAGGCTGCCGCTTCTCCCCTGAGAATCACGGGTTCCGAGGGCTCACTTGTGGCCTCCCTGGCTCCCGATGTCCTCTCCCAGGCGCTGTCTGAGAGGGCACAGGAGATACCCGGCGTCGAACAGTGCTCGGTCTGGGTGGCAGGGTCCCACAAGAACCTGTGGGTTCAGGCAGACATCACTGTCTCTCGAGACAGTGCGGTCGAATGGGCTGTGTCTGCGCTCAGGAATCGACTCAACGAGGACATCGCAACGTCCCTCGGTGCTGCTCCTCGACAGATCGACGTCCTGATGAATCTCAACAGTCCGTCACGGTCGAACAGCAGATCAGAAGCCGTGACAGGACAACGCGCCCCAGTCATGGACGGGAGCAACCTTGACGCCTGAGGCCCAGGGCGAGGCAGCACCAATGCCTCGCCCTGTGCCTCATTCGCGCTACGATGCTGACATGACTACCCCGTCCGCGTCGCCTCACGATGACCGATGTCTCGTCCTGCGCGCTCAAGACGGAGACATCGGCGCTTTTGAGAAACTCGTCAATCGATATCAGGGCCGATTGTTCCGATCGGCCTACATGATCGTACGCAACCGCCAGGACAGCGAAGACATCGTCCAAGAGACACTCATTCAAGCCTGGCGGAGCATTCACCTGGTCCGCGAGCCAGCCGCTTTTCGAGGATGGCTCGTGCGGATCTGCACGAACAAGGCCACCAGCCTGATGCGAAAACAGCAGCGCCGAGCGACCGACCCTTACGACGCTGAAAGCCTCGACACCGTGAGTAACACTGCGCAGGCCTCTGCGAACAATACCGCCGATCCAGCTGACTCCAGCGAAGTGAACGCACAGATCAAAGCGCTGGCCGACATTCTAGCCTCTGTGCCTGCGAACCTGCGTATCGTCTGGGTACTGAGAGAAATTGACGAGATGACGTACGAGGAGATAGGCCAAACCCTCAACCTGACCGTTCCGACCGTTAGAGGGAGGCTGGCACGCGCCCGCTCTCTCGTGATGCGCAAGATGAAGGAGTGGTCCTGATGCGTGGCGCGAAGAAGCTATCCAACAACGTCCGGAACTCAGCGGCGTCAGCACGTTCTCTCGTTCGTTCCCACAAGCATGACGATGCAAACACCCAGAAGTACTTGCAGGTGATCGCATCTCTACACAAGGAATGGGATGAGTTGGAGGCGCAGGGCAGCTCATCAGTGATGCCCCGTCGCTCCCTCATGGACGCCATTGCGGCCGAAACCCGACACGGATCCCAGGTGGAGATGCCGGAAACGGATCTCGGCCCCTACAGCATGTCCGAGTTTGCATTGCGGGCACTGATTCGAAAGACCATCGATGCTGTGCCCGGCGCACGGGCATTGCGTTCATCTATGACGCACGCCCCCACCAGCAAGGAGCACCGAGGCCTCGGAGTTCCCGAGACCATCTCCTGCCGGATCTCCGCGCACATCAGCGTCGACAGCCTGCCGCTTCTCGCTCAGCAGGTCCGCGATGCCGTCCGGGCAGCTTGTCGTGAGAACCTGGGGGTCTCGCCCATTGTCCACATTCACATTGAGGATCTCCACGATGACGACTAGCCGCTCAGCCGCCGAGCTGGTCCACCTCGTTACTTCTATTCCCGGGGTGCGAGGAATCGAGCCGGGACTCGCCAGCACGTTAAAGGTGATTGGCAAACGCATGCAGCAGCAGAAGTCTCAGCAAGAACGTTTCGGCGTCATCATTGAAGAAGGTACGAACAGGGCGATCATCGAGGTCGGCCTCGACGAGTCTCGACCTGTCAAACAGATCGTGCGTGACATCCAAGAAACCGTGATCCGCTCCCTCACCGAGCCGGACGCACGGGACAATGAGGCTGTGAGCGACGAAGACTCCGAACACGTCGACAACCCTACGGGCCACCGGGTCACAGTGCGGGTCCAGTCGCTTCTCTAGGCTCTCACCCTCAGTGAAACGCTCTGACGAGCGGCTTGTGATCTGACTATCGGACGCGATGCCCTACCGTGCCAGGGCCTGCTCGAAGGCCACCACGTCCTCCTCGGGGGTGGCCCAGGAGGTGCCGATGCGCGCGAGGTAGCGGCCGTCGGGCAGGGTCTCCCAGATGCTGTAGCGCACCTTGTCCGACAGGCGCTCATGCCCGGCCTGGTCGAGGGCCACGAAGGTCAGGTTGGTGGGCGAATCCATGGTGACGACGTAGCCGGCGCGCTTGAGCGCCTCTCGGATACGCGCGGTCGCCTTGACGGCGGGCTCGCCGATCGTCAGGTAGAGACCGTCCTCGAAGAGCGCCTCGAACTGGACGCCGAGGAGACGCCCCTTGGCCAGGAGCGCCCCGTGCTGCTTCATCTGCGTGACGAACTGACGGATCGAGCCCCGGGTCGGGATGACGACCGCCTCGCCGAAGAGGGCCCCGCACTTGGTGCCGCCGATGTAGAACACGTCGGTGAGGCGAGCCAGGTCGGCCAGCGTCACGTCGTTCGAGGGAGAGGCCAGCGCGTATGCGAGGCGCGCGCCGTCGACGAAGAGCTTGAGGTCGCGCTCGCGACACACGGCGGAGAGCTCCTCGAGCTCCTGCAGGGAGTAGAGGGTGCCGTACTCGGTGGGCTGGGAAATGTAGACGAGGGCGGGGGCGATCATGTGGTCGCGCGCGCCATCGCCCTCCCACGCCGAACAGATACGCTCGACATCGGCTGCGTTGATCTTGCCGTCAACGGCGGGAACGTCCAGGATCTTGTGGCCGCCACGCTCGACGATGCCGGCCTCGTGCATGTTGATGTGGCCGGTATTGGGGGCGATGACGCCCTGCCAGGGCAGGAGGATCGCGTCGATGACGGTCGCGTTCGTCTGCGTGCCGCCGACCAGGAAGTACACGTCGGCGTCGGGGGCTTGGCAGGCCAAGCGAATCAGGTCGCGGGCGCGCTCGCAGTGCTCGTCGGTGCCGTATCCGCTGGTCTGTTCCATGTTGGTGGCGACGAGGGCGTCAAGCACCCGGGCGTGCGCCCCCTCCTGGTAGTCGCTAGAGAAGTTCGGCTGCACATGGGAAGAATTCACGCGGCCATTATTCCACGCGGAGGCCAACATGGTTGCCGATACACTATGGGTTCTGCTGCCCTGCTGGCACCGGGCTTATCCTGGCAGGGGTGGGCCAAGCGCCCAACCTCAACGAGGACCGCACGGGGAATAGGAAACATGGCGACACGAAGCAACGCCCGGGAAGAATCGATCAATCGCGACTCGCAGGCCTATTGGAACAAGCGGGCCGCGACGTTCACACGCAACGCGACCAGCGACTACGAGCGCTGGCTCCTGGATCTACTCGCGCTCAAGGCGGGCGAGGAGATCCTCGACATGGGGTGCGCGACGGGCACGCTCGCCGTTCCCCTCGCCCGCGCGGGGCACCGCGTCCACGGCTGCGACTTCGCCGAGGCCATGCTCGCGATCCTCGACGAGCGCGCGGCAGCAGAGAACCTGCCGATCACCTCCCACCTGCTCGCG
Source organism: Schaalia dentiphila ATCC 17982 (assembly GCF_000154225.1). NCBI lineage: Bacteria > Bacillati > Actinomycetota > Actinomycetes > Actinomycetales > Actinomycetaceae > Schaalia > Schaalia dentiphila. Next base: position 2,331,340 of record NZ_DS264586.1, read on the forward strand.
TGGGAGGACGATTGGGAGGAGGCGGGCCTCGGGCATAACAGCGTAGATGTCGCCTTCGCGTCACGCTCCCTCATGAGTGGAAACGTTTTCTCCGCCGTACGCAAGCTCGACGCGGCTGCCCGCTCGCGGGCGGCGGTCGTCGTGCCCGACAGCCTGCTCCCCTCCCGCGACCCGCGTCTGCTCACCTACCTGGGGCGCTCGGCGAGGCACCCGCGCGTCGTCCGCGAGGTAATCCGCGTACTCGCATCCCTGGGACGTATCCCGATTTTCGCGACCACACGAACCTTCCGCCCGATGAGGTTTTCTTCCTTCGACGAGGCCCGTTCGGACCTTCGTCGCCTGGCCGGCCCCGAGCCTTTCACCGCGCGCGAGCAGCGGCTTTTCGACGCCTACGCAGAGCAGCACTTCGTGCGTGAGGATGCCGCCACCGCCTCGGAAAAGGCAGGGGAACAATGGGTCCTGGACTACCCTCTGCCCGTCACCTGGGTGTTTATCGGCTGGCACACCGACGGGCACGCGTGGGCGTAGGCAGCCCCGGCCTCGTTCTCCTTAGTCCGCGTCAGGGCGGCGCCTGCGTGCTTTGACCTCCGAGCGCCTCTTCTTGTCAGCGAGGCGGCGCAGCTTCGACCCCCGCGTTGGTTTCGTGGCCCGCCTCGGGACGGGCGGGACGAGGGCCGAACGCAGGATCTCACCGAGGCGCTCGCGCGCGGCGGCGCGGTTGCGACGCTGGGAGCGATGCTCGGCGACGGTAATCGTGAGGAGCGTTCCCGTCAGGCGATCCCCGAGAACAGACAGGGCACGCTCGCGCTGCTTGTCATTCAGCGCGACTGTCGCAGCAAGATCCAGGCTGAGCTGCACGCGCGAGTCCGCCGTATTGACGCCCTGGCCACCCGGGCCCGAGGCGTGGGAGAAGCGTTCGACCAACTCCCCCGCGGGCACGACGAGGCCGCGCGGGCAGCCGGGCCCAGCGGGAATACACAGATCGTCCATGCGTTCCAGTGTGCACCACGCGCCGCACCCCAGCCTCGTCAGGCGAGCAGAGAGGCGACGCGCGCTTTCAGGTCAGGCAGCACGTCGGCGGCGAACCAGGGGTTCTTCTTCATCCACATCTGATTGCGCGGCGAGGGATGCACCAGCGGAAAGTAGGTGGGCAGGTAGCGCTTGTAGTCGCGCACAACTTCGGTGAGCGAGGCCGACGAGGACAGGTTGAGGTAGCGCCTGGTGGCGTACGCGCCGACGAGGATCGTCATCTCCAGCTTCGGCATGAGTTCGAGCAGGCGCGGGTGCCACGTGTCGGCGAAGTCCTTGCGCGGAGGCAGGTCGCCGCTCTTTCCCGTGCCCGGGAAGTAGAAGTCCATGGGGACGATCGCGAGCTTCCCGGACTCATAGAAGGTGTCCCTATCGACGCCCATCCAGTCGCGCAGGCGGTCGCCGCTGCGGTCGTTCCACACGATGCCGGTCTCTTCGGCGACGCGCCCGGGTGCCTGACCGACGATCATGATGCGACACTCGGGTCCCGCGTAGAACAGCGGCCCCACGCCTCGCTTCGTGTACGAGGCGTTGGCCGGGTCTGCGGCGATCTCCTCGGCGATTGCGCGGACAGCTGGGTCGATGATCTCGGGTGTCATACCCCTAGGGTATGCCCGCCCCACGAGCGCGCGGCCCCCGGCGACTGGCAGGTCACACGCCGCGCGGAACCAGCCATGCCGATGTGTAGCAACAGACACACCGATTAGTGGAGGCGGCCCGACCGGGCATAGAGTTGAAGCCATGAAGGCAACCAGGTTGAGGCGAGGGCATTGACAACACGATTCATGCGCCGTTCCAACAGGATGGGCATTATCGCCGCGTCGGTTGCGATCGCGATCTCCCTGTTTGGCCTCACGGGCCTGACGGCGAGCGCCCTCAATCGCTCCGGCCACGGCCAGAAGGACCCCGCCCCCGTCTCTTACGAGGAGGACGGCACGACCTCCGCGCTCGCCACCCGGGCACTGGAGGGGACGATCCAACAGATCACCTACGACCAGGCCTACGAGGGCGTGACCTACGAGAAGGAGGCCCTCGTCTACGTGCCCGCGTCCTACACGCCGGGGGTTCCCGCGAACATCGTCTACCTGACGCACGGATGGTGGGGCACAGCCGACGGCCTGGCCGGGGGCGTGGCCCCCATCGTCGACCAGCTGACCTCCGCGGGGTCAATCACCCCCACAATCGTCGTCTTCGCGACCTACTATCCGGACCGATCGTTCGCGACTGAGGACTACGAGGACGACTACGCACTCAATCGCTTCTTCGCGACAACCGAGATCGACACGCTGATCAAGACGGTCGAGTCGCACTACACGACGTTCGCACGCGGGGACACCTCGGACGAGTCGTTGCGCGCCTCGCGCAGGCACCGCGCGTTCGGCGGTTTCTCGATGGGCGCGACGACCACGTGGGACGTGTTTGCCCTGCGCCCGCAGTACTTCTACAGCTACATACCGATGGCGGGCGAGTCGTGGATCGGGCGCGAGGAGGACGCCGACTCCGCGCAGATCGCACAGCTGGTGACCGCCGGGGCCGAGCGCGCGCACTACGGGCCGCAGGACTTCCGCATCTTCGCTTCGGTCGGCTCACTCGACCCTGCCCTGGATGACATGTCCCCTCAGCTGGCGCAGCTGCGAGCAGATTACCCCGACCTGATGACGGACGACAGCCTGCAGATGTGGATCGACGAGGGAGAAAGCCACTCCATGGCCTCGGTCGGTAACCAGGTCGCTCACGACCTGCCGCTACTGTTTCCGCCCGCGTAGGGGATTCTCCCCGTTCACCGACAGAGACAGCCCCGGCCTCGTTCCTTTTCTCAGGGACGAGGCCGGGGCTGGCTGACAAATAAGCGCGGCCCTTATGCGCGGGGCTGGCGCTCCGCCCACTCGCCGAGGCTCACGCGCGGACCCGTGAAGAACGGGGTGTCCTCGCGCACGTAGAGGCGCGCCTCGGTGTAGCGCTGGGCGTGCATGACGCCCTCCAGGCGGTCCAGGCTGTCCGCCTCGAACGCGAGCACCCACTCATAGTCGGAGAAGCCGAAGGCGGACAGGGTCGAGCCCTTGACGTCCGGGTACTGCGCGAAGCCGTTGCGGCCGTGTTCGGCCATGATGCGGGCGCGCTCTTCGGGGGCTTTGAGGTACCAGTCGTAGGAGCGCACGAAGGGGTAGACCATCGCCCAGTCGCGGGGCGCGACGCCGCCGAAGCAGGCGGGAATGTGGCGCTTGTTGAACTCGGCTGGGGTGTGCAGGCCCATACAGGACCACACCGGATCCAGGAACTTGCCCAGCGCCGACGCACGCAGGCGATGGTAGGCGTCCTGGAGGACCTCCGGGTCGTCGTCGAGCCACCACACCATCAGGTCGGCCTCGGCGCGGAAGCCGGATACGTCGTAGAAGCCGCGGATTTCCGCACCCGCACCCTTCACGTAGTCCAGGGATTCGGCGACGATGCGGCCGCGCTCGCCGTCCTCGGCGGGCAGGGACTCACCGAGTGCGAACACGGAGTAGAGGGCATAGTGCTGCTTGTTGTTGACCTCGTCGAAGTCGACGTCCGTCGCGTCGCGCGGGTCGGTGACGCGGGCGTGAGCGGCGTGCGAGTGGGGCGTCGCCTCGGTACCCGCGTGGCGGGCCTGGTGGCGCGCGGCGTGCTCACCGACGCGATCCGGCACTCCCGCGGGATGTCCCGGGTTTTCCGGGTTCTGCTCGGGCGGCACGACGGCGTGGGGATGCGGGGTAGACATGGAGTCCTCCTGAGTTGTAGCTGGTTGAACGGCGGCTCGGGCGGGCGCGCCGGAAGAATGAGGGGCGGTGCCGGGGTGGCCACTCGCGGCGGCGGGTGAGGGGTGGCCTGGGCGCGCCGGGGAGAGGCAGCAGTCGCTCGGGCAGACGGTATGGAAGGGGCCGGTGCCGGTCACGGTGACGGGCAAGGGATTCTCTCCTCGCGCCTGGGCCGCGCGCTCTTCGAGCACGTCGACCAGGGAGGACACGAAGGCCGGATCCGTCGCAACGGTGTCGGCGCGCTCGTAGGGGATCCCCAGGCGCGCGGCGGTCTCCTTCGCCTCGGTGTCGAGGTCGTAGACGACCTCCATGTGGTCGCAGATGAACCCGATGGGGACGACGACGGCGCCGGTCAGCGGGTTCGCGTCGGCCGCGATCTCCTCGAGGAAATCGTTGATATCGGGTTCGAGCCAGCGGGACTGCGGAGGTCCCGACCGCGAGCAATACACGAGGTCATAGCCCAGATACGCGCGCCCCAGGACGCGCTGTAGCTCCGGCATGATCGCCTCAATGAGGGCGTGATGCTGGGCGACGTAACTGATTTCAGTGGCCGGGGTTCCCGCGGTCGACGACGCCGCGCTCCCTCGCTGCTCGGCGCGTCTGCCCGAGGCCGCCACGGCCTCGTCGATCGAGGGATGGAAGGGGAAGGGCGAGGACCCCGCCTCCATGCTCACGGGGATGGAGTGGGTGACGAAGATCAGGCGAATCCCGGCCGGGTCGACGCCTCGCGCAGCGAGGGCCTCCCACGCACGCCGGACAGAAGCGATCTGCGCGCTCGCCATGCCGAGGGTCGAGTAGTAGGGGCGAACCTTGTCCAGGATGATGTCGGCGTCAGGGTTGTCGGCGCTGTCCTCGGCGCCCAGTTCGATCGTCCCCCACTTGTCGCGCAGGGCCTCCGCGGCCTCGGCGAGATCTTCGCGGTACTGGCGACACCCCGAGTACGAGGCATAGGCGGAGGTGGGCAGGACGAGGATGCGACGGGCACCCGCCTGGATGAGCTCGTCGAGGCCCGCGGTCACGAAGGGGTGCCAGTTACGGTTTCCCCATCCGACGGGGATATCGTGCCCGCGGCGAGCGAGCTCGGCAGACAAGTCCGCGATCAGGCGCTGGTTGCAGGCGTTGATGGGCGAGACGCCGCCGAAGCGCTTGTAGTGGGCGGCGACCTGAAGCAGGCGCTCGTCGGGGATCCCGCGACCGCGCGTCGCGTTACGCATGAACGGCAGGACATCGTCCGGGCCGTTCGGGCCACCGTAGGACAGCAGCATGATCGCGTCGTAGGTATCCATACCTGGCACTTTCAGTCCTCCTTCAGGCCGAGCGTTGACAGTGTAGGGCCGCTTCCCTCCCCCACGCAGCGACAGATTGTCAGAAAAACGCGGTAAATCAGCAGTTTTCCCCTGCGTGCAGCGCCACCTTGCACACATAAGTTAACACTGTTAACCTTGCCTGTGACACAAAGTTAACAGCGTTAACCGATGGGAGAGAACCGTGTCACATCCACACGCTCCAGGCCTGGACGCCCGGGGAATCCGCAAGAGCTACGGCGCCCACGAGGTCCTACGCGGAGTCGACCTACGCGTCGAACCCGGACAGATCCTCGGCCTGCTCGGACGAAACGGGGCGGGCAAGTCCACGCTCATCACGATCCTGTGCGGCCTACGCCGCGCCGACTCCGGCACCGCGTCAATCTGCGGGGCAGCTCCCGGGTCCCCCGAGGCCGCACGATCAATCGGGTACGCGCCGCAGGAACTGGGGATCTACCCGGACCTGAGCGTCGCCCAGAATCTGGCGGCCTTCGGCGAGCTGCACGGGCTCGGCCGACGCGAGGCGGCCTCGCGCGCCGGCGAGGTCATGGACCTCCTCGGGTTGAGCGAGAAACGCGGTCAGCGCGCCTCGCACCTGTCGGGCGGGCAGCAGCGCAGGCTCCACGCGGGGATGGCGATCATGCACCGCCCGCTCCTGGTGTTCATGGACGAGCCGACCGTCGGCGCGGACGTGGAGGCGCGCAGCCAGATCCTGGGAGCGGTGCGCCAGCTCGCGCAGGACGGCGCGGCCGTCGTCTATACCTCCCACTACCTGGCGGAGTTCGAGGAGCTCGGCTCCGATATTGCGATCCTGAACGAGGGGCGCATCGTCGCGAGCGGAACGCTCGAGGACATCATCTCGCGCCATGGCAGTGCCGAGGTGACCCTCGAGTTTGATCGTCCCGTTCCCCCGATCGACGGGTGGAGCGCCGACGGGACGACACTCCGACACATCGGGGACGAGGCCGACCCGGGCATCCGGATTGGTGAAGCCCTGGCCTCGCCCGCCCTCGAAGGCGCACGCCTGACCGACGCGCGTATCGAACAGGCAAGCCTGCACAACGCGTATCTGCAGATCATCAAGGAGAGTGACCATGTCGCAGCTTAAGCAAATCGGAGCCATGACCCGCCTCAACATCCGCCTGCAGCTCACTGACCCTGCGCCCATGCTCATCCTGACGGTGATCCCTCTCGTCTTGATCCCCTTCATGATGCCGGCGTTCAAGTCGATGCTCCTGGCCGACGGATACACCGGCGTGACCGGTGCGGAGCAGGCCGTGCCCTCAATGGCAATCCTGTTCTCGTTCCTGGCCGTGCAGAACATCATCAGCTCGTTCTTCAACGAGCAATCGTGGGGAACGTGGCAGCGGCTCGAAGCCTCCCCCACCTCGCGCGCATCCATCCTGACGGGTAAGGCATTGGTCGCCTTCCTCATGCAGACCGCCCAGATCGCGGTTGTCCTCGCGCTCGGCGCTGCAATCTTCGGGTATCGACCGACCGGGTCTCTCATTGCACTCGCCGCTGTCCTCCTGAGTTTCTCCGCGGTCCTGTCGGCGCTCGGCGTCGCACTCGCCCTGTGGTCCCACAGCCGCGACGCGGCACTGTCCCTGTCGAATATCGTGGGCATGCTGGCGGCCGGCATCGGCGGCTCCTTCTCCACGATCTCTTCGTTCCCCGATTGGGCACAGCACGCCGCGCGCCTGTCCCCCGCCTACTGGGCGATCACCGCGATTCACGAGGTGAGCCTCGACGGGGCGAACCTCTCCGACGTCGGGATGCGGATCGGGGTCCTGTGGGGTTTCTTCGCGGTGATCGCGGGGCTGGCACTGGTACAGTTCCGGTATCACAGGGAGTAAAGACCACCGAAGCGGAGAGTCCATGCCTCAGTCGAAGCAGCGCGCGCTATCGCGAGAGATCATCTTGTCGACCGCGCTCGGCCTGGTTGACGAGGAGGGACTCTCCGCTTTATCCCTGCGGTCCCTGGGAAAGCGCCTCGGCGTCTCCCAGGCCGCCTTTTATCGTCATTTCCCCGATAAGGCGGCGCTCCTGGAAGGCATCTCGGAGCAGGTCTGGCGCCTCACCTTCGAGGCGTTCCTGGCCCGCTTACAGGAAGGGAAGGTGGAGGTCCCAGGCGGTTCCACAGCAGCGGCGGGAGTCGGCGCGACTCCACCCTCGCGGCTAATGGCCTACATGCGCGAGTACGCACACTGCCTGGCAGCGACGTTGCGATCCCACCCGGGCACGGTGATGCTGGTGCTCACCCACCCAACCTCGACACCGGAGCAGTTTTCTCTTCTCGCTGGCGTGTTCGTGCAGCTGGCGCGCCACGGTATCGCACCTGAGGCCAACGTCCTGGCGCTCATCAGCGCCGTGTCGATCTATACGACAGGCTTCGTCGCCGCCGAGGTCGTTCCGCCGGTGGGAGGCGCCCCCGAGCGCCCCATCGACCTGTCAACCGCGAGCGCCGCACTCAGCCCGGACGATGCGCAGGTGCTGCGTCCTCTCGTTGAGGACGTGGTCGCGGGCCGCTGCGATCTGAGGGTGCAGTTCGCCCAGGGCCTGGAGGCGATCCTGCGCGGCTGGGCCTAGCTGATCAGTTTTTCTACCTCGCGCACAATGCGCGCGGCTCCGCCCAGCGAGGACAGTTCCTCGCGTAGCCCTCGGATTCCCGAGGTCAGCGCGGGTTCATCGAGGAGGGCACGGGCGGCGCGTGCGATGAGCGCCGGCTTGGGCTTGCGCACGGTCAGGCCGCAGCGCGCGCTTTCCACGGCCTCGGCGTTGAATTGCCGCTCGAAGACGCGACCCGGGACGATCAGCTGCGGGACTTCGTAGGACAGGGCATCCATCATCGAGTTTTGCCCGCCGTGGTGCACGAAGACGCGGGCGCGCGGCAGGAGCTCGGAAAAGTCAAATCGGGGCGCACAGGTCACCGTGTGACCACCTGAGACCTGGACGGCCTCGGGCGCTCCCGCGACGTACACGTCGCATCCGAGGGCCTCGGCAATCTCTCGCCCGGCGCGCACGGCGACGCCCGCGGGGACGCTGCCCGCGCCGAGGTAGACGAGCGCGCAATCGCGAGGCGTCGGCGTCAGGGCGGGTGCCTCGTCCAGGAACCCGCAGTAGACGGCCCGCTCCCCCGCCCGCGGTTCCAGGGTCGGGCAGCTCGGAATGAAGCGGCGCCTCATCCCCTCAAAGATCGTCAGGGACGAGGCCGGGGCGGGCATACCCATCTCGCGCAGCAGGCGTCGAATTCCCGCGGATTTACGAGGGTTGGAGGCGTAGGCGGCGGTCGTCGGCTGCGAGGCGCTGCCCACGCACGGGATGCCCTCGGCGCGGGCGACGATGACGGCGGCGAGGCTGAATTCGGAGTAGACAACGTCGGGGCGCGCGGTGCGCATGTGGGCGCGAAGCGTATCAACGGCCGCGCGCGAGCAGCGCTCGTCGAGGGCACCGGTCAGCCAGAGGACCTCCTCGAAGCTGCGCACAGGCTTGCGGCCCATGAGGCCGAGGCGCGAGGCCAGGGGGAAGGTGTGGCGCGCGATGGCCTCGGGAAGGCCGAGAGGTGAGGGCACCGGAATCTCGAGCGTCGGAGCGATGGGATTGGCACAGTTGCCGTCGTCTCCCCACGCGAGCACGGCCTCATGGCCAGCGTCCTGGAACGCACGTGCGACGCGCTGCGCGCGCGACCACGGCCCGCCCATCCGCGAGCGGGCGACCATGGGAACGACGAGAACCTTCACGATTCAAGGGTACGCCGCTCACAACCGCACGCCCGCAGCGCGCCCACGCATCGACGCGAGGAAGGGCGCCCCTGAACACCAATAAGGTCGAGGACGTCGCCTGATCGGCGGCACCTCTACCGGTTCACGCGTTTGACGAAGCGGAACATGTAGTCGGCCTCGCCCATCAGTTCGTCCGCCCCACGGGGATGCGAGGTGTCGGGGTGATGTTCGTTGAAGAACTCGACGATGTGGAAGCCGCACTTGTTGACGTAGAAGTGGATGTTGCGCACCTCGAAGTATGGAGTTTCCAGGGTCCATTCCGTGACGTGCGGATGGGCGGCCTCGATGGCGAACCAGGCGCGCGTCCCCACTCCCCTGGAGTGAACCGAGGAATTCATGGCGAACAGGAGAACCTCGCCTCGTTCCCCATCGACGGTAAGGATCACGTTGCCCACGCCATTACCGTTCTCATGGATGCGATAGGCGAGCGCTCCCGGAGCATTCAGAGACTGCTCAATGTCGGACAGCGGAAGAATCGGCTGCGCAGTCACACCGCCCTCGCTGGGTCCAGCAGGAGGCTGCTCGCGCGCGGCAAGACGCTCCCCCACGAAGGAGCCCTGCGGGTTGTCCTGGAAGTGCTCGAAGGAATCTTGAAAGTCCGCGATCAGCGCAGGACGCTCGGCATCAGTTAGGGGAACAAGCGTAATCGTCATGGGTGCATCGTATCTGTAGACTGCTACACATCTAACAACAGGGGCCACTTGCCGCCGTATCCTGGGGGAGGGCCTCAACGACGTGAGCCCCCGAGAGCCGAAGGGGTACACATGGAACGCCTGTTCACCATTTCATTCGTCATGCACATCATCAAGGTGCCCCACTCGTTTCGACGAAAGGAACTGGGGTTCTAGGCTCCTCAAGCTAGACACGTAACCGCCAGATACCCTCCGGGGCGCTACAACTCCAGCCTCATGTGCACGAGCTCCTGATAGCCCGAGGACGCAGACCGGTAGCCTCGTGGGTTGCGCCCATACTCCTCGAACCCCGAGCGCCGGTAGAGGGACACCGCGCGTTCATTGTCCGCCACTACCTCGAGCTCGAGCTGGGTGTAGCCCGCCCGGCGCGCACAATCGATGCATGATTCCATCAGCATCCGGCCGATTCCCATCCCCCAGTACTCCTTGAGAATGCTGATCCCAAAGCGCGCCCGGTGCGCCACTTTGCGCCTGCTGCCCGCCGCCGTGACTCCTGCGCTTCCCACGATCCGCCCATCGACGACGGCGACGAGCTCAACCTCATTATCACTGCGTTCCGTTTCCACCAGCGAGCGAGCCTCCTGTTCATCGTCGGCGCTTTGCTCGTCCGGGTAGGACAGCAGGTAGTCGGTCTCCGCATGCGTGCGCTTCATGATGTCACGCAGCGCGCGGGCATCCGACGCGACGGCGTTCCTCACGAGGAGCTCCACTCCATCCTTCAACACCACCGTTTCGGCGTACCTCATCATCGGATTCCTTTCCCCCTGACGGCTGCTCTTCACAATAGTGCGAATGCCCCTGCGCATACTGTCAGCCTGAAAGAGCTACACGCTCGTGGCCTTTAGCCCACCCCAATGACCGAACAGTGTTGACTACACCCATCGACCAGAGACAATATCGTTCAAGCAGTATCGCCCGCTAGGGCCAACACCATTGCACATTGACACCAGGAAGAAGTAGAATACGTTGTATTCATCACCGGGAGGTCACCATGCCCACCATGACCATGCGCCTTGACGAGACCGACGCCGAGGTCGTGCGCAAGTACGCCGAGTTTGAGGGAAAAACAATCTCCGACTTCGTTCGAGATGCCGTCTTCGAGAAGATTGAGGACCAGCAGGACCTCGCTACTCTACGCGAGGCAATCGCAGCAGATAACGGCGTTCGCTACACCCACGAGCAGGTACTCGCAGAGCTGGGCCTGTAAATGTCCTACCACGTCGAGTACAGCGACACAGCCCTCAAGCAACTGAAGAAAATGGACCGATTCGAAGCGCGACTCATTACGTCGTGGATCGGCAAAAACCTTGAAGGCTGCTCGGACCCCCGCATCCACGGCAAAGGCCTGACCGCCAACCGATCAGGCGAGTGGCGCTACCGTATTGGCAACTACCGCGCCCTGTGCATCATCGAAGATGACCGCCTCATCATCGAAGTCTTTTCCGTCGGCCACCGCCGACACATCTACCAGTGATCACGCGGCCACAACATCGTCACCCTGCATTACCGCCAGATTTATACCGCCACTGGCGGTGATCGAATGGCAACACCTAGGCGGCGCGATCAGCGCGACGCACACGAGGGTGCGTGGCCGTACCCTGGTCCTGGGAACGGGAATAGCGACGCCACGAGGAGGGAGCACCCATGAAGCGAAGCCAGCAGCACTCACTGTTCGAGGAGTCCGGCGAGGACACGCGTCCTCTCGCCGACCGGATGCGCCCCACCTCCCTCGACGAGGTGGTGGGCCAGTCGCACCAGATCGGGCCGGGCAAGGCCCTGCGTTCCATGATCGAGGCCGACCGCACGCCCTCAATGATCTTCTGGGGGCCTCCCGGGGTCGGCAAAACCACCCTGGCGCGCGTGATCGCCCGCCACACCCACGCCTCGTTCATCGATTTTTCCGCGGTGACCAGCGGCATCAAGGAGATCCGCGAGGTCATGAAGCAGGCCGACGCGCAGGCGTCCATGGGCAGGCGCACGATCGTCTTCGTCGACGAGATTCACCGCTTCAACAAGGCCCAGCAGGACGCCTTCCTTCCCTTCGTCGAGAAGGGATCAATCATCCTCATCGGCGCGACCACCGAGAACCCGTCCTTCGAGATCAACAACGCCCTCCTGTCGCGCTGCAAGGTGTTCGTCCTGCACGGCCTGACCGAGGAGGACCTGGTTGACTTGATGCGCCGCGCCCTGAAGGACCCGAGGGGCTTCGGCGGTCGGGAGGTGCGCATCGAGGAGAAGCTGCTGCGCGCAATCGCCACCTTTGCCGACGGCGACGCGCGCGTGGCCCTGTCCACCCTGGAGATGGTCGTCCTCAACGGCGTGGAGGACGGCGGAGTGACGACGGTCGGCCCGGAAACGGTCCGGCAGCTGACGTCCACCAAGAGCCTGCGCTACGACAAAGACGGCGAGGAGCACTACAACATCATCTCGGCGCTGCATAAGTCGATGCGCAACTCCGACCCCGACGCCGCCGTGTACTGGCTGGCGCGCATGCTCGAGGGAGGCGAGGACCCCCTATACGTCGCGCGGCGCATCACGCGTTTCGCTTCCGAGGACGTGGGCCTGGCGGACACGAACGCCCTGAACGTGGCGATCAACGCCTTCCAGGCCGCCCAGTTCATCGGCATGCCCGAGTGCTCGGTTCACTTGGCGCAGGCCGTCATCTACCTGTCGCTGGCTCCCAAGTCGAACAGCTCCTACGTCGCCTACGAGCACGCGAAGAAGGACGCGCTGCACACGCTCGCCGAACCCGTGCCGATGGCCATCCGCAACGCACCAACCCGGCTCATGAAGGACCTGGGATACGGACGAGGCTACCGGCTGGCGCACGACGAGGCCGACAAGGTGGCCGCCGACATGCGGTGCCTGCCCAACTCCCTCGCGAGCGCCGAGTACTACAGGCCCACCGAGGAGGGCAACGAGGGCCGCCTCAAGGAGCGGCTCGCGTGGCTCAAGGGCATCCGAAGCAAGGCGAGAGCCGTGAGCGTGAACAGACAAGAGGCACCCTCGAAGGCGATGGAAACGCTTATCCATTTCTTCCGCGCGGAGAACAATCGGGAGTGGGAGGCGTACAGGGCTTTCTTACACCCGGACGTGGTGTGGCACCTGCACGGCGAGCGAGACAGGACGATCCGCGGGGTTGACGAGTACCTGCAGACCATCCGGGACGCCTACGCGGGATCCGATGCACACTTCCGAGTGGAGGAGGCGCACGAGGCAGCCGACGGACGCCGCGTCCTCGTCCTGCTGGTCGACAACTCCGGGAGGAGATCGTTTGAGGTATTCGATGTCGAAGACGGCCTGATCCGGCGCGAGTACGAGTACCTCCTCGGGTGAGGAAAGCGACAAGCAGCGCGAGCACCCTCACATCGTGACATCGGCGGCTTTCGACGCACGGAATGGTTGACGGCCGGGGGCGGCCTCAGCAAGGATTTTTCCTTGTGTTGACGGGAATTTTTCTCTCCGTTATCGTCGGTGGAGGGCAGTGAGCACCGCCCGCCCCTCCCCCACCTGCCCCGCGCACGCAGTCTCATAGGAGGGACGAAAGGCGCGGCTTGCGCTGTCCCGGCCTGAGAGTCGTCGCGCGCAGGTTGATTCAGATACGCGCACATAGCGAGGAGAACGCATGAGCATGTACTTCGGAGACGTGTCGCTGTGCTACACCAACTCCCTGACGATGGCACTGGATTCTTACGGGTTCGATGTGCGTCCCGAGCACCTGGAGGCGCTCATGGTGATGGGCAACGGTGCGAGCATCATGAAAGACGCCCCTCGGCATCCGCTCGTTTTCTTCGACAACGGGGAGCCCGACGTGTCCATCAGTAACTGCCTGCGCATGCTGGGCTTCACGTGGGAGGACTTCTTCGTCGAAGGACCCGCGGTCGACCTCGCCGAGGCCCACGATCGGCTCGCCCGCATGCTGCAGAGCGGCCCGGTGGTGGCGGGCCCCCTGGACATGGGGCTGCTCACCTACAACCCGAACTACCGTGAGCTTGGCGGGGTCGATCACTTCGTCTGCATCCTCGGCCTTGACGACGGTCGGGTGCGCCTGCACGATCCAGCGGGATTCCCCTGCATGAGCATGGAGTTCCAGGACTTCGCGAAGGCCTGGGAGGCGCGGGCAATCTCCTACAGGAGGGGGTCGTTCTCCATGTGGGGCGCCTTCACGCGGGTAAGGGAACCTACGGAGGAGGAGGTCTACCGGGAGGTGTCCTCGATCATGAGGAAGCGTTACGAGGCCGGCGAGCAGGGCGTCATCCATGCCTACGCCAGGGCCATCGGCAGCAACGGAATGAGCTCGCAGCAAAAGCAGATGCACCAGTACTTCAGTTTCCGCTTGGCCGCAGCGAGGAGCATCTACGCTGCCCGTTTCCTCGCCGACCACGACCCGGAGCGCGCGCAGCTCAAGGAGCGGATCGCCTCCCTGTTTGGGCAAGCACACCTGGACAACCTCGCGGGGGACAACGAGGCCCTGGCCCACACGCTGGAGGGAATCGCCGACCTTGACGACCGCTTCAGGGAGCTGTGCGTCCTCAGGGGCTGACGGCAAGAAGCCGGGCGGGGCAGCGCCGCTCCACAAGGCCTCGAATCCGATATGGAAGGGATAGTGAGAGACGATGACGAGAGTCCGCGTCGTGCACGAGGCCGACCTGCCCTGGTCGGTCTCCCAGGTGTGGCGTGTTGTCACCAATGTCGATCAGTGGCGGTGGCGTTCGGACCTGGAGAGATGCGAGAGGGTCGGCGAGCACGACTTCGTGGAGTATCCCAATGGCGCCACGCCCATTCGTTTCACGACCGTGCGCCGAGAGGAGGAACGGGTGTGGGAGTTCACCATCAACGGGGAGTCCCTGAAGGGGTCCTGGCAAGGCGTTTTCACGTCAACGGCTTCCGGCTGCCTCGCGCGTTTCACGGAGGACGTGGTTGTGCGGGGCAGGTTCGTCCCCCGATGGGTTGCCAGGCTGTTCCTACGCTCGTACCAGGCCCGATACTTCAGGGACCTGCGCGCGGAGTTGCGTCGCCGCTACGGCGAGGCCGGGGCGTGAGTCACGGGGGCCGGCGAGCCGCTCGGACTCTTGTGCCGCGCGCTGGCGCGGCATGCACCGCGGCCCTCGGCTAGTCGCGCCTCGCGCACGCCCTTCGGTGGGCGCGGAGCTTCTTGAGCGCCCAGTCGTAGTGGGAACTCGTGGCGCTCACGAAGTAGGAGCCGAGCGTCGTGGTCCCCGTCCAGTCGAATCGTCCCCTGTCGAACAGGTCCTCGTCGGAGAACCTCTCCGCCAGGGCTATGACCGCACTGTGGGACTAATCCAGCAGGTCGCGGGCCTGTTCCAGGGGCGTGTCCTGATGCTTGCGCCACAGGGCGACGTTCATGTCGCCGTAGGTCCGCCACGTGTAGGGTTCGGGCAGGAATGGCCGCTTCTCCCCGACCTCGTTGGCACCCACCCAGTCCAGGAGGAGCCGGTGCCACTCGTGGAGGTGAGCCAGGACGTCGCGCAGGTTCTTGTCCCGGCTCCAGTGCGCCTCCTTCCGGCCCTTGTCGGCGGAGAAATCGAAGGGGGCCACCAGCTCGTCTTCGGTCATGGAGGCAGCAAACTCCGTGAGCTTCCCGTACCCGCATGCGGATGCGGCGATCAGCTCGTTCTTGCTCGTCGGTCGCGCCACGACACGGCCTCCTTCATGTCCTAGGCAAAGGAGTTCCTGACTCCTCCCATTCTAGGGCGGGGGCGACCGACGGGGCGTGCGGAGGTCCAGGGGGAAAGAGGAACACTCCCCACGGGAACGCTGTGATCGGCTCATTCAGCCTCTTGGACGGCTTCGCTTTCGAGGCCGGTGACGCTGGAAACGCCGCGCATCAGCAACCATGCCGTCGATAGTGCGATCGCTATGAGCATGGGGATCGGCTTCACTGGTTGCCCGAAGTAGGTGCTGAGGATCTGCGCCAGCCCAATGACCGCCCCGCTGTACTTCCACAGGGGGCGCCAGGACGATCCGGCCCAGGAGATCATGAACACCCCGAGCATGATGTCGCACAGGTGCCACGCCCCGTATATCTCGGCCACAGCCGCCTGGAGGCCGTCGTCGGCGATGACGGGCAGCCCATTGACGGGATAGACGAGCCTGCCGGTCCCGAGCACGACCACCACCCATGCGATCATCATCAGCGCGAAGCTCGCCACCGCGAGCCCGGTTAGCGCCCTCCCACTGCGGAGGCGCGATCGAAGCGCGTTGTAGAAGGCCCACCCGCCCAGGACGGCTGAGAGCACGAGCAATTCGTCCATGGCCGCGAGCAGACCGCTGTACTGGTCGACGGCTTGGCGCAAGGAGGCCGCCGACGCCATCTGGAGGCTGAAATACAGGAAGCCAATCCGAACGGCCGCGTACACCAGAACAGCTGCGACGAGCACCCCTTGGGCCAGTCGATACCTTCTCTTCTGTTCAGAGGACCGACCGCCCATGTGTTCCTCCCTCGGATTCCCGGCTCGCCCTCTCACCGCTCCCCTGCCCCGGCTCTCGATCCGAATGCGGTGAGCGCGGCGCTCAGCAGGAGTGCCACGGCAGCCACGCAGAACGCCACCAGGACCGCATGAGCGTAGGCGCTGCTTGCTGCGGCGCGCACCGCCTCCGCCTGCGGCGCCCCTTGCGCGTCGGCAGCCTCGAAGGCGAGCGCTACGGAGCGGAAGCCCTCGGCGGCGGTTCCCCGGCACGACGCTGCGTAGGTTGAGCCGACAAGCGATCCGATGGCACCGATTCCGATGAGGCAGCCGAGCTGTTGGAAGGTGGAGATCAGGGCGGATCCACCGCCTCGTTGCTGCTGGAGAACGCGTTCCATTCCCCATCCCTGCATGACGGGCAGTCCCATCGCCATGCCCAGCCCGCAGGCGCACTGCCCCACGACCATGAGTGGATATCCCACGACCGCCGTCGAGACCCCCATAACCGCCAGACCAAGAGCAATGAGGACGAGGCTCGCCACGCAGGCGCGCCTTTTGCCCAGCTGCTCCGCGACTCTCCTGGTAACGGCGGCCCCCACCATGGCGGCGCCCACCATGGGCATGAGCATGAGCGCCCCCACCAGCGCGTTGTTCCCCAGCGCCGTCTCCACGTAGGCGGGCAGCACGAACATGATGCCCGAAATCGCGACGTTGAGTGCGAGCAGGGACAACGAGGCGGCGGCAAAGGAGGGGATGCGCAGCAGACCGAGTTCGGCCAGCGGGTTCGACGACCGGGTGTCACGGCGGACGAACACCGCGATCACCACAGCGCCAGCCACCATCAGGCCCCACGAGTCCGGTGAAGTGGCGGAAATCTGCGCGTTGATGAGTCCCGCCGAGACCAGGGCGAGTCCCGCGAGGGCGAGGAGCGCGGACAGGAGGGGCAGCCGGGCACGGGCACCGGTGGTTCCACGGGACTGGCTCCGATCCGGCGGCAGGAGGAGGACATCGAGGAGGAGGACGATGAGGAACGCCGCCAGGTCGAAGGCGAAGATGGCTCTCCAGTCGGCGACGTTGACAAGCAGGCCCCCGATCACCAGGCCGAAGGGGGCGCCGAGGGTCATGGCGACGGCATTCATCGTGAGGGCGAGGACTTGCCTGTCGGATTCGAACAGGCGTGTGATGAGCGCGAGAGTCATCGTGATGGAGAAGCCCGCGCCGAAGCCCATGACTCCTCGCGCGACGATAGTGGTCGCGGCACTCGTCGCGAGGATACCCGCAGCAGAGGCAGCCGCAAAAGCGCCAGCACCGACCAGGAGCGTCCTCTTGACGCCCCACCTGTCGCCCAGGGAACCCGCGAGAAGCATGAACGCGCCGAAGACCAGGTTGTAGGCCGACACCATCCACTGCTGCTCGACCTGGCCGGCGCCCAGCGAGACCGAGATCGCGGGGAGGGCGATGTTGAACGCGGTCGTGTTGGTGAAGCACACGAACGTTCCGAGGCACAAGCCAGCCAGCGCCCGCCAGGCCCGTGTGGCCTCGTACGCGTCTATGCCGTCACAGTCTCCTGCGGGCATGCGAACCATCCCCCCTGTACGTTCCCGCACTCCACGCTCATGTTGCAGTGTAGGACTCGTTGACGCGGGGACGCCGCTGAGTCTCAGCGATCCGTCGCCCCATCGAGCGCCTTCGGGTCTGTTGGCTGCGGCGCCCCACGCTTGGCGGCTTTGGCCGAGGTGGCGAAGGGAACGACTTCGAGGCTTCCATCGACCAGCTCGGCGAGGAACACCTGCTTGACCGAGGAGTACCCCTGCTCCTTCAGCTGCTCCTTCACCCACGCCTTGTCCTTACCGGCCAGGGTCAGGCCGTCGGGCACGAGGTGCCATCGCTGACGAGCGGCAGGAGTGCACGCTTATGCTCGGAGTTGCGCTCCCGGATCGTCAGGGAACCGTTCGTCTCCATGACCGCAGCCTCAACATCCTCGAGGCTGGTAATCCCCTGCTCGCGCAGGCTTCGACTGAGTCCCTGGGCGGTCAAGCCGACCTTCGCGCAACGGGCGATGTCCACCTTGCCGTCGCGGACAATCAGCTCGGGCTGGGAGGCGGTGAGGCTCTTGAAGGTCCTGCTGGTGTCAATAAGAATCTTCGTCACGATGACGACGAGCGACCACATCAGGATGATGAGCAGGAACTGCAGGACGGAAATCGACGAGTTGTAGATGACGCCGCCGATGATGCCGCCCAGCACGTAGTTCTGCACCTGGTTGAGCGGAGTGTTCACCGAGAAGTCACGCTTTCCCAGGATGTTGATCTGGAAGATCATCATGAGGATACCCAGCGCGAACTTGATCGCGGTCAGCGTGTAGAAGTCCATGTCAGTGCTCCCCATTGACGTAAACGTTGTGGTCGATGATGTGGGTGCGTTCAAGCGTGTAGGAGTTGTTGTCGTCGCCCAGGTGGACGAGGTAGTCCTCCTCGTTGAAACGCACGATGATGCCGTCTTGCAGGGAGGTCGAGTTCACCAGAACCTCGCTGGTTGACACCCCCGTGGTCCGTGGCGAGGCCCTCCACGAAGTGCACGAGACGCTGGGACTGGGACAGTTGGTTGCTCACCTGGAGGTACTGCTCAGTCTGAATACCCAACAGCACGAGGGAAAGCACGAGGAGGCCGACCCCGGCATCCCGCCATCGGGTTCGCGCCTTGTCGCGCAGGTAGAGGACGCTGAAGACAAGCGCAACCAGGAGCAGGATAATGATTGCGACGACGCGCCGCGTGGAATCGGCATTCTGGTGGGAGACGATGTAGTCGAGGGTGTAGAAATCCATGCGCCTTCCCAGTTCACGCACACTATGAAACGACACAACCCTAGCACCGGGATTCACGCTCACTGTCGGCAGGTTGTCCCCGCTGGCCCCGCATGATCACTCACACTGTCGCGCACGGGTGCACGAAAGCCTCGTCAATTGACGAGGCCTGCGTTGAGAGTGCGCGAAACGCTCAGTCGACCCCGTGGAACACCCAGGCACGCCCCCGCACGCCGCGCGCGATGTAGCTGGCACCGGCAAGGCTCAGGGCGAGACCGAGGCCCGTGTAGAAGAATGCGATAAACCAGTCGGGGAAGACGCCCGCGGCGCGCATTCCGATACCAAACGACATCATGATCGCCATCATCATGTAGCTCTTGCGATCAAAGAAGCGGACGACGTGGTGGCGCTCCCCCTCCAGGTCGGCGATGCGCTGGGTGTTCTTCTGAACGAGCTTGCTGAACATGGGATGGAAGGCGCAGAAGATAGCGACGGCACCGCCCGCGAGTGCGAGGAGGACAATTGCGGCGAGGCCGCGCAGGTCGATGGCCGCGCGCACACCGAGGATCGCAACGTTCAGGCCGGCGAGCAGCCAGACGATGCCGGCGACGGCGATCAGGGCCTGCTTCTTGATGCGGAATCGACTCATTTCTTAGCGTCCTTTTCGTCTGCGGGGTCGTCGTACAGGGAGGCATCGAGGAGGGCGAACAGCGTCTCGCACTCGCCGCCGTCCATGAGAGAGGCAAAGATACTGCGCAGCACGTAGCGACACAGGGCCTCAGCGCTCATGGGGCCGACGAGCCGGGAGCGAACCACGGCCTCGTCCGCGTTGAGGACACGCGCGAGCCCGCACTCGATGTGGGCGAGCATGGGGGCACGCACGGCCTCGAGAGCTTCCTGTTCTGCGCTGGGGAGGCGGCGCATCTCGGCGAACCAATCGACACTCATGTCGGAGCGCACGGCGCACAGGGTCTCGCGAAATCGCCTCACATAGGAGGTGAAGCGTTCGCCGGGGCGCACAGCGCACAGCTCGCCGGAGAGGTTCTCTTCGAAGAAACGGGTGAGCACGGCGGCCGTCAGGTCCGCCTTGGTCGGGAAGTAGCCATAGACCGAGCCGACGGCGATGCCGCACGCGGCGGCGACCTTGCGCACGGAGAGCGCGGAGATGCCGTCGCGCGAGGCGATGGCGTAGGCCTGGCTGACCAGCTTCTCCGGGTCGATCACTTGCTTGCGCATGATTTCCTGATGTCTTGCTACCTGTAACAATCCATAATGAATAGTGTTCAGTATAGGGTGGCGCAGCCCTGTGTCAACAGAGGAAACTAGGGATCACACCACTCCCGACGCCAACTCGTCGCATGTCACACGCCTAGACGCGACCGCCGCCAGGCATACCTTCCCGGGATGACTATAGGCTGACAGTCCGAGGAGTCCGCGCAGTTCGGCTACCGCATTGCCGTTCCAGCGCACGCCTCTGATGAGAACGAAGGAGTTCACATGGACCACATCACCCTGAACAACGGCATCACAATCCCCCAGGTCGGCCTCGGCACCTACCTGCTCGAGCCCGATGATGCCCAGTCGGCGGTCACCTACGCACTCGACAACGACTACACGCTGATCGACACAGCGAACGTCTACGTGAACGAGCGCGCCGTCGGGCGCGGAATGCGCGCGTCCTCGAAAGCGCGCGATGAGATCTTCCTCGAGACGAAGCTCTGGCCGTCGTTCTTCGAACGTGCCAGCGCCGTCGAGGAGACGCTCGAGCGTCTGGGCACGGACTACATCGACCTGATGATCCTGCACCAGCCCGCCGGAGACACCGTCGCGGGGTACCGCATCCTCGAGAAGGCGCATAAGGAAGGCAAGATTCGCGCAATCGGCCTGTCGAACTTCGACGTCGCCCAGACGCAGCGCATCCTGGACGAGTGCGAGGTTGTCCCCACGATCAACCAGGTCGAGTGCCACCCCTACTTCCCGCAGACCGAGCTCAAGGCGCTCCTCAAGGATCACAACATCACGCTGCAGGCGTGGTACCCGCTCGGCGGGCGCGGCAACGACTCGATCATGAGCGAGCCCATCGTCCAGGGCCTCGCCGAGGAGCACAGTAAGTCCCCCGCCCAGGTACTGCTGCGCTGGCATATTCAGCAGGGACACATCGTCATTCCGGGATCGAAGACGCCGTCGCACATCGCTCAGAACATCGACCTGTTCGATTTCGCGCTGACCGACGAGGACATGGCCCAGATCGATTCCCTCGACAAGGGGAAGCCGTTCTTCGAGCACAACGACGAGGTCTTGGCTGGGTTCCTCGCGTACGTGCCCGACGTGGAGGGCCAGAAGTAGTCCCGCTACCGCACACTGAGCCGAACACACGACTGTTTCGGTGGCGACACCAGGAGCACATCACGAGGCCTACCTTGCTTGGCAGGGTAGGCCTCATTCCGCGACAGCAAGGTTATACTCGCCACAAGTCAACGAAGTCCGATGGAGAAAACCCATGTCTCGAGTCGCATCCCTCGTCACCACGTTCTGCTTCGTCGCAACAGCCTATGCGGGCGGGCCTTTTACCGTAGTTTTCTATCGTCCCTACCCGATGCTCCGGATCGACGTCTGGTTCCCCGCGATGCTTGTTTTCGCCGTGGCGACTGTCGTCTTCACCAATATCTCGCGCAACAGGCGCAAGCCCCGCGAACTGGCGTTCTGGGGACTCTTCATCAAACTTAGCTTCCTCCCCTTCTTCCTTATCACGTGCTTGTTGCTTCTCTTCCTGGGACAATATCTGTTCGCTCCAGGCGGCCCCGCCCCTCACGTGCTCTTCCTCCCTCCCCTACTCCTGGGGAGCTACATCATCATGATCGTCACCTCATCCCACGGGTTCGCGGCAATCGTTCGGGCGCGCAACGAGCAACTAATCTCCCCTGAAACGGCGAAGCAGCACAAGCGATGGCATGCCATCCCCGTCGCCGACCTGGTCTCCTCGATCAGGCTCTACGCACTCCTGCGTCGACTGGACAGCGCCGCTCCGGCCAGCTCTCAGGACGTCTAACCCGCCATTTCCGCCGAGGCCACCCCATCAGTCAGGGATCCGCACACCACGACGCAGTGGCCGAAGAACATATCGTCGTCATCGAAGTAGGCGGAAAATGAAGCGTCCGGATCCATGGCGATACTGGTGAGACCTAATCGCCACGCGAAGCTCTCTTCGGTGATCTCGGGGACGTCCTCGTCGGCGGATTCGCGCCACTCAGACGCGAGCTCGGTCAGCTCACGCGCGGCGCTCGCTCGCATGTCGCGGTCCCAGCGATCCTGGTCCGCCAGCATCGCCTTCATCGCTTGCCTGGCCGCGGTCCAGCTGTCCTCGCTTGCCGCATCGACCTCAAGCGACACGTCGATCTGCTCACCCTGCCACAGGAGATGGCCTTCGAAGACGTCATAGTCCTTGTCGAGGGTGAGCTCTCCGAGCACCTCATCGGCCACCACGACCGGTCTGCGGTATTCGGCCAGAACCTCTTCGAGCGCGAGGCACGGGGGGCGCTCTTCGAGGACCTCCACAATCAGGAACTGGTTCTGCACGGAGGCGGCAACACCCTCGGGAACTTCGTGGGGAACTTTCTTGCGCGCCTTCACGCGATAGATCGTCTCTTGACCGAAGCGGTCGAGGATGCCTCCAGCATCATGCTCCTCACTGCTGACGGGATAGACGATCCGGCCGTCCCCCGTGTACAGTGCGCCGGTCTGGCAGTCCACATACGCGATGAAGTAGTGCTCGACCTCCCAGAATCCGTTCCTCTTACTTGCTCCCTGGCCACCGGCGAGCAAAACGAGGATCTCCCTGGCATCTTCCTCGAAGGTACGCTCCCATTCGTCCTGAGTCATGGCGTTTTGTGAACGCATGTATTTCAGTAGATCCACGTGTTGTCCTCCTTGAACGACAGGACCAGTTCACGAGGACATCGTCCCCTCGTCTCGCACACCATCCAAGCCACCGAAGCGAGCAATCGCCTTCGAATGGATGGCACACACATCGTCCCGCGAAAACGCGAAAGCGTTCACTTCGCGAGCTCTTCAAACACGTCCGCGTAGGCATCCATGAAGTCAACAGCAACATCGACAGCACTCTCAGACTGCTGCGCCGGTTGAATGACCACCCAAGGCCTGTTGTTCTTGAGGATCGTGACAGGCTTCCCCGTCCTGTTCACCTCTGCTGTCACCCGCGAAAAGTTATTCTTCGCCTCGGCGAGCCCCATAGTCAGTGTCGACATACTACCCCTTTCATCACTAGCCATAATTATGGCCAGAATTCGATCTCCGATCAAGCGACTGGCCACTCCAAAGCACGGAAGATCTGACACTCGTCGCACTTTCGATAAACAAACCCCGGCCTCGTCCCACGAATCAGGGACGAGGCCGGGCTATCAGTCTGCACACTCAACTCTGGATAAGAGTCACTCCCACTCGATGGTGGCCGGGGGCTTGGAGGTCACGTCAAGGACGACGCGGTTGACCTCGGGCACCGAGTTGGTGATGCGCGTGGAGATACGGGCCAGGACGTCGTAGGGCAGGCGCGTCCAGTCGGCCGTCATCGCATCCTCGGAGGAGACGGGACGCAGCACGATCGGGTGACCGTAGGTGCGGCCGTCACCCTGGACGCCCACGGAACGAACGTCGGCGAGCAGGACGACCGGGCACTGCCAGATCTCCTGATCCAGGCCGGCCGCCGTGAGCTCCTCGCGGGCGATCAGGTCGGCGGCGCGCAGGATGTCCAGGCGCTCGCGCGTGACCTCGCCGATGATACGGATGCCGAGGCCGGGACCCGGGAACGGCTGACGGTTCACCAGGTAGTTGGGCAGGCCCAGTTCACGGCCAACCGCGCGTACCTCGTCCTTGAAGAGAGTGCGCAGGGGTTCAACCAGCTCAAAGGTCATGTCCTCGGGCAGGCCGCCCACGTTGTGGTGACTCTTGATATTGGCTGCACCCTCGCCTCCGCCTGACTCGACGACGTCGGGGTACAGGGTGCCCTGGACGAGGAACTTGACCTCGCCACCAGCGGCGCCCACCTCCTCGATGACCTGCTTCTGGGCGGCCTCGAAGGAGCGGATGAACTCGCGGCCGATGATCTTGCGCTTCGCCTCGGGCTCGGTGACGCCAGCCAGGGCGGACAGGAAGCGTTCGGACTCGTCGCACGTGATGACGCGGATGCCCATGCCGCGCGCGTAGTCGTTCTCGACCTGCTCGCGCTCGCCCGCGCGCAGCAGGCCGTGATCGATGAAGAAACAGGTCAGCTGGTCGCCGACAGCCTTGTGCACGAGCGCCGCCGCGACGGAGGAGTCCACGCCCCCGGATAGTGCGCAAATGACCTGCGCATCGCCGACCTGCTCGCGGATCTTCGCAACCTGCTCGTCCACGATGGAACCGGCGGTCCACGTCGGCTCCAGGCCGGCCCCCTCGTAGAGGAAGTTCTTCAGTGCGTCCTGGCCGAACTGGGAGTGCCCCACCTCGGGGTGCCACTGCAGGCCGTAGAGGCGACGCTCACGCGACTCGAAGGCCGCAACTGGGGTCTCGGTGGTGGAGGCGGTAACGGTGAAGCCCTCGGGCGCACCCTGGACGGCATCGCCGTGGCTCATCCACACGATCTGGTCGTCGGGGGTGCCCCCGAACAGGCAGGAGTCACCGGAGACAGAAGCCTCGGTGTGCCCGTACTCGCGGGTGCCCGTGCGACCGACGGTGCCACCCAGGGCGTGTGCCATGGTCTGGAAGCCATAGCAGATGCCCAGCACGGGCACGCCGGCCTCGAAGATCGCGGGATCGACGGAGGGAGCACCCTCCTCGTACACGGAGGACGGGCCGCCGGACAGGATGATGGCGGCGGGCTCCTTGGCGAGCATGTCCGCCACGCTCATAGTGTGGGGGACGATCTCGGAGTAGACGTTAGCCTCACGTACGCGGCGCGCGATCAGCTGGGCGTACTGAGCGCCGAAGTCGACGACGAGGACGGGATGCATGTCAGAAGCGTTCACCCTGCCAATGGTACCCGCGCGCGCCCCGCCCCGTCGTGCTCCATTACGCATGTCACCACTGCGGACGCCGGATACGGCGACGGCCCCGCCCCCGGGTGGGGACGAGGCCGACTCACGTTGCGCTCGAGCGCGCGGCTCAGCGGAAGATGGAGCGCAGCACCGGGAAGGCGCCGGTGGCCACGGCGGCCTTGACCAGGTCGCCGATGATGAAGGGCACGAAGCCCTTCATCAGACCCTGTTCGAGGGTCATGTGCGCGAAGGGGATCATCCAGGCCAGGCCAAGGATGTACACGGAGAACAGGGACACGACGGCGGTCGGCGCCATGGTGGCAATGCGACGGTCGGCGCCGCGCTGGGCCGCCACGCCGGCGATCGCGGCGACGAGGAGGTAGCCGAGGATGTAGCCGAAGGACGCGAAGGCCCAGCCGACGTTCGTGCCGGTGAAGACCGGGACGCCCGCAATGCCGAGGAGGGCGTACGCAGCGACCGAGACGAGGCCTCGGCGCGCGCCGAGGGTCGTGCCAACCGAGAGGGCGCCCAGCGTGCCGAGCGAGACGGGCACAGGCGTGAAGGGCAGCGGGATCGAGATGCGGGCGAGGACGATCATGGCGATCGTGCCAGCCGCCACCAGGGCGATCTCGCGGGCGATCGTGCCACCGAGGCGATCGGCGAGAACGCGGTTCTCACGCGCGGCGACGGGGGAAGCGGTCAGGGTGGTCATACGACACCTTTCAACAGGGCTAACAGCCTTTCATTCAACAATTGAACAATATGCTGTCCACCACTCCCTGTCAAGCACACGGGCGCAGATCTCAGGGGGCGAGCGCCACACCGGCGCTCGCCCCCTGGTGCCCATGAGCGGGAATGATCAGTGCGCGAAGTGGCGCGTGCCCGTCAGGTACATCGTGATGCCCGCAGCGTTCGCCGCGTCAATCGACTCCTGGTCACGCACCGAGCCGCCGGGCTGAACGACAGCCTTCACGCCCGCATCGATGAGCACCTGCAGGCCATCCGCGAAGGGGAAGAACGCATCCGACGCGGCGACCGCGCCAATGGAACGCTGCTCGGGAGCATCACCCACGACCTCGGAGGCGCGAGCGCCGCCCGCGCTGTCCACGTTGGACGCCGCCGCGTCACCCGTCGAGCGCGAGCCCAGCGTGTTCGCACGCTCAACCGCCAGCTTGCAGGAGTCCACGCGGTTCACCTGGCCCATGCCAACACCCACCGAGGCGCCGTCCTTGACCAGCAGGATCGCGTTCGAGCGCACCGCGCGCACCGTGCGCCACGCGAACTCCAGGTCCGCCAGCGTCGCCTCGTCGGCGGGAGCACCTGCCGCAAGCGTCCAGTTCTCCGGGGAATCGCCGGGCGCGTCAATATCGTCGCGCTCCTGGACCAGCAAGCCGCCGCTGATCTGCTTGAACTCGTACGAGCCGCGAGCCGGGGGCTCAACCTGCAGAACGCGCAGGTTCTTCTTCGCACTCAGCACCTTGAGCGCACCCTCCTCGTAATCGGGGGCCAGCACAACCTCGGTGAAGATCGGGACGATCTGGCGGGCCAGCTCCACGCTCACCGGGCGGTTCACGGCGATCACACCGCCGAACGCCGACACGGGGTCGCAGGCGTGCGCGAGGCGGTGCGCCTTGGCCACGTCGTCAGCCACCGCAATGCCGCAGGGGTTCGCGTGCTTGATGATCGCGACGCAGGGGCGCTCATGATCGTAGGCGGCGCGCAGGGCGGCGTCACCATCCGTGTAGTTGTTGTAGCTCATGGCCTTGCCATGCAGCTGGCGCGCATTCGCAATGCCCGAGGCCAACGCCTCGTCGTCGGCCTCCTCGTCCTCGAAGGACTCGTCGATCTCACGGTACACGGCCGCACCCTGGTGCGGGTTCTCGCCGTAGCGCAGCGACTCCACGCGCTCGAACGCGTCGGCGACGAACACGGGCATGCCCGAGGCCTGCCCCTCCTCCTCCTCGGGGGCCTTCACCACGTAGTCTTCCTCGGTCTGGTAGCCCAGCGACTCCAGGAACGCAGCGTCGGAGGCGTCCAGGTGAGTCTCGGCGGCATCGTCGAGGGTCTCGCGCACGTCCTCGAGGTCCAGCTCGTCAGCCAGCCAGCCGGCGATCGCTAGGTCGTAGGTCGCCGTATGGGCGAAGGCCTCGGCGGCCAGCACGCGGCGCTGCTCGAGGGTGAAGCCCTCCCCCGCCACGGCCTCGGCCACATCCGCGTAACGCTCCGGAGAGGTCACGACCGCGACCGACGGATGATTCTTCGCGGCGGCTCGCACCATGGAAGGGCCACCGATGTCAATCTGCTCGACACACTCGTCGAAGGACGCGCCCGACGCAACCGTGTCCTGGAAGGGGTACAGGTTGCACACGACCAGGTCAAACGCCTGGATACCGAGCTGCGCGATCTGCTCGCGGTGCGCGGCCTTACGCTGATCGGCCAGGATGCCGGAATGGATGAAGGGGTGCAGGGTCTTCACTCGGCCCTCGAGCACCTCGGGGAAACCGGTCACGTCGTCGACCGGGGTCACAGCCACGCCAGCGGCCGCGATGCGGGCAGCCGTGGAGCCGGTGGAGACGATCTCCACGCCGGCCTCGCCAAGGGCGCGAGCAAGGTCCTCCAAGCCCGTCTTGTCATACACGGAGATCAGTGCCCGCTTGATGGGGCGCACGTCGATGGGTTCCAGGTTGTCCAGGGAGACGGACATAGTTCCTCCAGGTTGAGACCAAACCCAGGCGCCCAGGCGGGCGACGCCTCGCGGGAAATGCGGCCGCTCCCCGGTGGTCATCCACCCTCGCCAGTCGCGGCGTCTCCCAGTCTAGTTCAGGCCCTCGCGCCGCGTCGCCTTCGTCTCGGGGTCTTCCGCGTCACCTTCGGCCTCGACCGCTTCGCTGCCCGCAGCGTCATCGGCGGCGGTTTCGCTGGTCTCCTCGGGCTTCTCGTCCACTTCTCCCCCCATCGGCCACCGCTTCGAGATCCTCAGCCCCGGCCTCGTCGGCGCTTGCTTCCGTGTCGCCCACCTCAGCGGGATCGGAAGCCTCAGCCCAGGCCTCGTCCATCGTCGAGGCAGCGGCTCCCACGCGGGATGCACGCTCGGCGGCGCGGCGGCGCAGGGCCTCGCCCTCGTTGCGTACGCGACCGGCGCCCTCGCCGAGGAGGGCACGGGTCGTCGGGTGGGTCGCCAGGGCGATGATCAGCGCGGGCAGGGCGATCTCGAGCACGAGGGCGAGCGTCGCCCACCCCACGCGCGGGCCCATCAATGCGAGGCGCACGGAGCCCATGCTCATCGTCGCGCTCCACATCCACAGGGCCGTCACCGACGCGGTGATCAACGAGGCCAGGACCCCCTGAGCGGTCTGGTGCAGCAGGTGCTCACGACGGAACCAACGAGCCGCGACGAAACCGAGGCCGATACCCAGCGCGATCGGCGCGAGGAGCACCCACATACCGGGAGCGGTCTGTGGGACGGCACCCAACAGCGGAATCGGCGGGATCGGCCCGGAGCCGACAACCATCGGCGAATGCAACGAATCCGTCGCCGTCAAGAAGCCTGCGCCCGACCACCAGGAGGCCACCCACGCCATGATCGTCGGCGCAAACAGCGCCTGCCCGCCGACGATGAACGACGTATCCACGGCCGATGACGCACCCAGGAGCTCCAGAATGCCCGCCATACGGCTCCACCCCGCGACGAGCGCAATGACCGAGGCGACGAATGAGGCGGCCGCGAGGACCACCACAGACAGGCCACCCAGCTTCAGGCCACCCGAAATCCAGTGCTGCATCGACGGTGCCTCATGGTCGCGCGAATAGCCCGAGGCGACGAACCACACCGAGCCGATCAGCGGGATCAACACGCCGCCGATCGTGCCCGTCCACCAATGCGAATGAATACCGGAAGCCCCCGCCAGGAGCCACGAAGTCAGCAGGAAGCCAGGCACGGCAAACAGCGCGGCACTGCGCGGATAACCCGCCGTCGTGCGTAGCAGAATCCGCACCAACACGACCAGCAGAGCACCCATCAGCGTCGGGATCGCGCGATAGTGCACGTCACCCACGACCGACGTGCCGCCAATGACGGCGGCCCACAGGTCCCCGCCCAGGCCGAGCGCGTCGCGCGGCGTCGTGTCATTCATCCACGAGTTCGATCGCAGCGTCAGATAGGCGATCATCGTGAACACCGTGATCAGACCCCAGCCCGCGAAGGCCGCCTCAACTCCCGCGAGCACACCGCGCGCCCACCCCTGCGGGACAGCCACACGGATCGTCGCTCGATCCGCCACGTACGTGGTCGTGGTTCGCCGGGGACTGGGTACTTCTCTGATGCGCTCGCTCACAGGCCCATAGTGTCAGAATCGGCCCGGGGCCGCGACGCTGCGCGCCGACCCCGGGCCGATTTGTGCTGTGACGTTAGCGCGAGAGGATCTCGCGCGCGATCTGCGCTGTCTGCGAAGGAGTGCGCCCCACGCGCACGCCCACGGCCTCGAGCGCCTCCGCCTTCGCGGCAGCGGTGCCGGACGAGCCGGATACGATCGCACCGGCGTGCCCCATGGTCTTGCCCTCGGGGGCCGTGAAGCCCGCGATGTAGGCGACGACGGGCTTCGTCATATTCTCCTGGATCCAGGCGGCCGCGCGCTCCTCGGCGTCACCGCCGATCTCACCAATCATGATGACGAGGTCCGTGTCGGGGTCCGCCTCAAAAGCCGCCAGCGCGTCGATGTGGGTGGTGCCCACGACCGGGTCGCCGCCGATACCCAGGCACGTCGTGAAGCCAAAATCGCGCAGCTCGTACATGAGCTGGTAGGTCAGCGTGCCCGACTTCGAGACAAGGCCGAGGCGTCCCGGTCCCGTGATGTCCGCCGGAGTGATACCCAGGTTCGCCTGCCCGGGCGAGATGATGCCGGGGCAATTCGGGCCGATCAGGCGCACGCCCGCCGCGAGCGCGCGCTCGACGACGATCGTGGAATCCTGCACGGGGATGCCCTCGGTGATGAGGACGATCGTTTCGATGCCCGCGTCGATGGCCTCGAGGGCGGCTCCCTTCGCGAAGGCCGGGGGCACGAAGATGACGGAGGCGTTCGCGCCGGTGGCCTCGCGGGCCTCGGCAACCGTGCCGAAGACGGGGACCTCAACCTGGCCGTCGGTCACCTTGTCGGCGCCCGGGCCGTAGCCCTGCACGTCGAAGGTGACGGTCGTGCCGGCCTTGCGCGGGTTCGTGCCGCCCACGATGGCCGTGCCGGCACTCAGCATGCGCTGGGTGTGCTTGCGGCCCTCGGCGCCAGTCATGCCCTGGACGATGACCCGGGTGTCAGAGTTGACGAAGATAGTCATGGTGTTCTCCTGCGATTCTCGGGTCGTTACTTCGACGAGGCCTGGGCTGCGAGCTCAGCTGCACGCCGGGCCGCGCCGTCCATTGTTTCTTCCATGTGGACGAGCGGGTGCGCAGCCTCGGCGAGAATCGCGCGGCCCTCCTCGACCTTGTTGCCGTCAAGGCGCACGACGAGAGGCTTCGAGGCCGCGTCGCCCAGCGTCTCGAGCGCACCGATGATGCCTCGGGCGACCTGGTCACAGGCGGTGATGCCACCGAAGACGTTGACGAACACGGAGCGCACCTGCTCGTCGCCGAGGATGATGTCCAGGCCCTTCGCCATGACCTCGGCAGAGGCGCCGCCGCCGATGTCGAGGAAGTTCGCGGGCTTCATGCCGCCGAACTCCTCGCCGGCCATCGCGACCACGTCGAGCGTCGACATGACCAGGCCCGCGCCGTTACCGATGATGCCGACCTGGCCCTCCAGGCGCACGTAGTTGAGCCCGGCTGCCTTCGCGGCGGCCTCGCGCGGATCCTGCGCGGCCACGTCCACCAGCTCGGCGTGGCCGGGGTGACGGAAGCGGGCGTTGTCGTCGAGGGTGACCTTGCCGTCAACCGCCCACACGGAGCCGTCGGGGCTGGAGACCAGCGGGTTGACCTCGACCAGGGTCGCGTCCTCATCACGGTAGACGGTCCACAGGGTTTCGAGGACGGGGGCGATGGCCTCGGCCGTTTCCTCGTCGAAGCCCGCTTCCTTGGCGATGTGGCGGGCGACCTCGGCGTCGATACCAACGGTGGGATCGAGGGGGACGCGCGCGAGAGCCTCGGGGCGCTCCTTGGCGAGGGTCTCAATGTCCATGCCACCTTCGCGCGAGCACATCGCCAGGTGGCGGCGGTTCGAGCGGTCCAGCAGGATCGAGAAGTAGTATTCGGCGGCAATGTCCGCGCCGGACGCGATCATGACCTTCTTGACAATGTGGCCCTTGATATCGAGGCCGAGGATCGCCTCAGCCTTCTCATAGGCCTCGTCGGCGGTGTGGGCGAGCTTGACGCCGCCGGCCTTGCCGCGGCCGCCGGTCTTCACCTGCGCCTTGACGACCAGCAGCAACGCACCGTCCGCCAGGAGCTCGCGCGCACCCTCGCGCGCCTCTTCGGGGGTTGACGCCAGGCGATAGTCGAGCACGGGCACGCCGTGCTCCTTGAACATCTGCCGGGCCTGGTACTCGTAGAGATCCACCTTATTCCCTCCGTTGAACGTGGTGTGGTCAGCGCAATAATTCTAACGTGCGACCGGCGTCAACGCGCCATTTCCTCCCATTATCAAGGCTTGTCACAACCTTGACCGTAGAGCCACTTCCTTTTGTCAACGCTTTGCGTTGCGGGGTCAGTTGCTGGGGTCGGTGGGACGCGCAGGGCGTCGTAGCACCAGCGGTGCACCGCTTTTCGCCCGCTACGCAGCTGTACGACACGAGCGGCAGGTCCTTCAATCTCGGCGAGCATGGACGTAGCTCCCATATCCGTGAGGCCCAGTGCGTGGCGAATCGACACACTTTGTCGCGCACGTTAACCCACCTGGTGGAGCGTGGGCGGCAGCGCCCAGCCGCCACCAGGTGGGTTTAGCTGTGCATTGAAGGGTTAACACTGCCAGTAGATGGGCCCAGCAGCCGGGACCGAGGCGAGCATGACACCGTGCAGCACCGCAACAATCAGCCAACGCAGTGACGCCCACCGATTCCGCCACAGTGCAGACCCATTGCACAAAACAGCCCGTTATCAGCGTTACTCGCCCAATCGGTCCGCAGTTTGGCGGCCACACCGCCACCAATCAGGGGAAATTACGCCATTCAAGGCTCCGACACGCCGGCGACACGCCGCTAGAAGGCTCCGCATGGCGCAAAACCCCCACTGCCACGCAGCAAGCAAGCCGGCGGGCTGGCACACACCACCAAACTGGATAGGAAACAGCAATCTGGATACGCTATTGCGTTCTGGATAGGTTAATAAGCTATCCAGAAGCACCGTTCCTATCCAGAACAGAGCTTCCTATCCAGAACACGCACACCATAGGAGGGCGTCGGAGGGCCTGGCTGCGGAGCCCGTGGGCGGCGGCAGGGCCTGGCCGGGCTTCGAGACGACGCGCCGAGCCGAAGGCTCGCGGCGCGGACGGCTCGCGAGCAGGCCGCCGCCCGCGGGTGCATCAAGCAGCCCGGCCCACGAGACAGGCCACATGGCGCCCGGAACACCCGCGGGGCCACAAACAAACCGAGCAGTGCTGGGCACTAGCCGGGATACGCTACGAAATCTTCTGCATCGGAGCCATGCGCACGAGCAGGCGCTTCTCGCCCAGGCCGAAGCGGATGCGGGCCACGGTGCGCGGCCCCTCGCCTTCGATGCCGGTGACGGTGCCGGCCCCCAGGGTTGCGTGCTTGATGCGGTCGCCGACCTTGAGGGAGAGCACCGGCTTATCCTCGGCAGGCTTGGCCGCAGGAGCAACCCCCATGCGCGTCACCTTGCGTACGCCGGCGGGCTGGGCGGAGGCACCGCCACGGCCGGAGCCAAAGGCGCCCGTGTCGGTGTCGCCCCACGGGTCGCGTCCCTCGGAGCGACGGGAGCGCCCATAGGAACCCGAGCCGTACGATCCGGACCCGTAGGAACCGCCGTAGGACGCTCGCATCCGCTCCCCCGACGTGGCCGCACGGCGCAGGTCGAGGAGCTCGGCAGGGATGTCGTCGAGGAACCTCGAGGGCGGCATCTCCTGCGGAGTCCCCCAGGCGCTGCGTACGGCCGCGCGCGTCAGGTACAGGTGTTCGCGCGCACGCGTAATCGCAACGTATGCCAGTCGGCGTTCCTCCTCCAGCTCACTCTCGTCGCCGAGGCTGCGCTGGTGCGGGAAAGTGCCGTCCTCCATGCCGGTGACGAACACGACCGGGAATTCGAGGCCCTTCGCGGTGTGCACGGTCATGAGGGTGACCTGCCCACCGCGCTCGCCCTCCGCGGGAACCTGGTCCGAGTCGGCCACGAGGGCGACGCGCTCGAGGAAGTCCGCGAGGGTTCCGCCGGGAGCGTCGGCTGCGAAGGCACCCGCGACCGAGTGCAGTTCCGCCAGGTTTTCCACGCGCGAGGCGTCCTGCGGGTCCTCGCTGCGGCGCAGCTCAGCCAGGTAGCCGGTACGATCCAGGACCTCTTCGAGGATGTCGGCCTGCGATGCACCCCGCGCCTCCGCGGCGCGCAGCGTCTCGATGAGTCCCCAGAATGCAGCCGCCGACTTCGCGGCGCGCGGGGTGATCCCGAGGACCTCGGGAGCCGAAGAATCAGCCGAGGCCTCGTCCGGGGACGTGGAACGAGCGAGCGCATCGACGTCGATCCCCTCGCCCTCACCCGCGGGGCAGCCGGCGCGCAGCCACAGGTGGCGCAGCGCCGCGCCAAACGAGATGCCGTAGTGGGCGGCGTGCGCGGCGATCGCCTCTTCGGCCTTCGCGCCGATGCCGCGCTTGGGGACGTTGAGGACGCGGCGGGCCGCGACGGTGTCGTCGGGGTTGGAGATGACCTGCAGGTACGCCAAGGCGTCCTTGATTTCGCGGCGCTCGTAGAAGCGGGTGCCGCCGACGACGCGGTACGGGATGCCCTGGCGCACGAGGAGTTCCTCCAGCGCGCGGGACTGCGCATTCGTGCGGTAGAAGACCGCGATGTCACCCCATTCGACGCCGGAGTCCGCGAGGCGGTCGATCTCGCCGACGACGAAGCGGGCCTCGTCGTGCTCGGAATCGGCGGCGTCCAACGTAATGAGCGCACCATCGCCCGAGGCCGTCCACAGGTTCTTCGCGCGGCGCCCCGTGTTGCGGGCGATGACCGCGTTCGCGGCCGACAGGATGTTCTGCGTGGAGCGGTAGTTTTGCTCGAGCAGGATCGTGCGCGCGCCCGTAAAGTCGCGCTCAAACTCCTCGATGTTGCGGATCGTGGCGCCACGGAAGGCGTAAATCGACTGGTCGGAGTCACCCACGACCGTCAGCTCGGCGGGCTCCACGCCATCCTTTCCGTCCCCCACGAGGGCGCGCACGAGGACGTACTGCGCGTGGTTCGTGTCCTGGTACTCGTCCACGAGGATATGGCGGAAGCGCCGATGGTAGTGCTCGGCGATCAGCGGGTTCTCGCGCAGTAGGTCGACCGTGCGCATGATGAGGTCGTCGAAGTCCAGCGCGTTCGATGCGCGCATGCGCTTGTCATACTCGACGTAGGCGTCCGCGACGATGCGCGAGACCGGGTCCTTGCCCGCCGTCTCCGCGTAGCGCGCCGGGCCGATCAGCTCGTTCTTCGCGTCCGAAATGCGCGCCGCCACCATCTTTGGGGTGAAGCGCTTGATGTCGACGTCCATGGCCTTGAGGACCATCTGGATGAGGCGCTGGGAGTCCTGGGCGTCGTAGATCGTGAAGGATGAGGACAGCCCTGCCGCCTCGTGTTCGTAGCGCAGCAGGCGCACGCACGCCGAGTGGAAGGTCGACACCCACATGCGACGCGCGTCGTCACCCACGAGGGCGCCCGCGCGCTCGCGCATTTCGGCCGCCGCCTTGTTCGTGAAGGTGATCGCCAGGATCTCCCCAGCCCGCGCGCGGCCCCTGGCCAGCAGGTATGCGATGCGGTGCGTGAGCACGCGCGTCTTACCGGAGCCTGCACCAGCCAGGATCAGCAGCGGCGAGCCCGCGTGAGTGACGGCCTCGCGCTGACGATCGTTGAGGCCGCGCGTCAGCGACTCGGGGTCCACGCCCGGGCGCGCGGGACGCTCCCAGCCGGACGAAAAAGCACCCGAGGACGCGGGAGGCTCCCACGCCGACGGCGCACCCGATGCCCCACCCGGCACGGCGATCTCCGGCCACGCGTCGGAACCCAAGGCGTCCTCCACATCAAAGGCGGGCACCTCCGGCGGCACGTAGTCGTCCTGGAAACCCCCGTCGGGGCCGATCAGGAAACCAAGGTCAGGCAAAGAAGTCGAGTCACTCATCGCCTCCAAGGGTAAACCGCCCCACCCTCACCTGCGACCCCCGCCCCGGGTGGCGCCAACCACGAAAGGCGGCACACAACGAGGCCGGGGCCTCCCCGCGCTGATAAGCGATGGAAACCCCGGCCTCGTCGAAGCGATTACTTCTTGCGGTACAGCGACTTCGTCGCGTACACCGGCTCCGTCGTCACCTGGATGCCCAGCGAGCGGAAGATGCCCTCGTCGACGGGCCCCAGGATGACCGACTCGTGCACGTCGCAGCCGCGCAACGAGCTCAGCTTGTCCAGGGCGCGGCGCGCGTTGTCGTCGCCGTTGGCGCTGACCGCGAGCGCGATGAGGACCTCGTCGGTGTGCAGGCGCGGGTTGCGCGAGCCCAGGTCGCGGGTCTTGAGGCGCTGGATCGGCTCGATCGACTGCGGGGACAGGAGCTGGACCTCGTCCGGCAGGCCGGCGAGCTTCTTGAGGGCGTTGAGGAGCATCGCCGAGGAGCAGCCCAGCAGCGCCGACGTCTTGCCCGTGACGATCTGGCCGTCGGGCAGCTCGATCGCGGCCGCCGGCTCACCCGTGGCCTCGGCCAGCTCGAGGGCCGGACGCACGACCGGGCGGTCCATGCGGCCCACGCCCACGCGGCTCATCAGCAGGGAGATGCGCGCCGACTGCACGGGCTCGCTCATCTCCTTCTTCTCGGTCACGAGGGCCTTGTAGTAGCGGCGGATGATCTCCTGGCGCGAGGCTTCCTTGCAGGCCTCGTCGTCGACGATGCAGTGGCCCGCCATGTTGACGCCCATGTCCGTGGGGCTCTTGTATGGGGAGGATCCGAGGATCTTCTCGAAGAGGCGGTTCAGGACCGGGAAGATTTCGACGTCACGGTTGTAGTTGACCGTCTTGATCCCGTACGCCTCCAGGTGGAAGGGATCAATCATGTTGACGTCGTCGAGGTCGGCGGTGGCCGCCTCGTAGGCGATGTTGACCGGGTGATCCAGCGGAATGTTCCAGATCGGGAAGGTCTCCCACTTCGCGTACCCCGACTCGATCCCGCGCTTGTGGTCGTGGTACAGCTGTGACAGGCAGGTCGCCATCTTGCCGGAGCCCGGTCCAGGCGCCGTCACAACGACGAGGTTGCGGCTGGTCTCCACGTACTCGTTGGCGCCGTAGCCCTCGTCCGAGACAATGCGCTCGACGTCCGAGGGGTAGCCGGGGATCGGGAAGTGACGGTAGACGCGGATGCCGAGCTTCTCGAAGCGTTCCTTCACCTCGGCGGCCGCCTTGTTGTCGTCCGTCCACTGCGTAATGACGACGGAACCGACGTACAGGCCGCGCTCACGGAACTCGTCGATCTGGCGCAGAACCTCGTCGTCGTAGGTGGTTCCCATGTCTGCGCGGACCTTGCGGCGCGCGAAATCCTTGGCATTAACGGCGACGATAATCTCGACTTCGTCGGCCAGTTCGCGCAGCATACGCACCTTGTTATCGGGCGTAAAACCGGGCAGAACACGCGACGCGTGCATGTCGTCGATCAGCTTGCCACCGAACTCCAAATACAGCTTTCCGCCGAATTCGCTTCGTCGCTGCGCAATGTGTCGAGACTGCATCTCGACGTACTGATCACTATCAAAACCGATGCGGTGCATGCATCCTCCGAGGTCGCGGAAATAAAGGGGCCGTCCGTACGGGGCGGTCAGGCGCTGTCACGCTCTCGGGATTCCATTGTAGGCACGCATGGGCCGCGCGCTCCGGATGGGGCGCTCGAAAGGGGTCCGACCTCACACGATGTGTCGCTGCATCGCCCAGCGCGTCAGCTCGTTGCGGTTGGAGAGCTGGAGCTTGCGCAGGACCGAACTCACGTGGGTTTCGACGGTCTTGATAGAGATGAACAGGTCGTGGGCGACTTCCTTGTACGTGTAGCCGCGGGCGATGAGGCGCATGACCTCCTGCTCACGCGCGGACAGCAGGTCCAGCTCAGTGTCGGTTGTGGACACCTCGCCGGTCCCAAAGGCGTCGAGTACGAAGCCGGCCAGGCGCGGGCTGAAGGCGGCGTCCCCGGCAGCGACGCGGCCGATGGCCTCGACGAGGTCGGGGGTGGCAATCGACTTCGTGACGTATCCGCGTGCGCCCGCTCGGATGACCTGGACGACGTCCTCGGCAGCGTCCGAGACGGACAGGGCCAGGAAATGCAGTCCCTCGATGTCACGGCAGGTGCTGGCGACCTCAGCGCCACCTCCACCATTTCCGCCGGGCAGGTGCACGTCGAGGAGGGCCACGTCCGGGGTGAGCGCGCGGCAGGCCGCGATGGCGCCCTCGACGTCGGAGGCGTCGCCGACGACCTCCAGGTCGGCCCCGGAGTTTTCGAGCTCGGCGCGCACGCCTGCCCGAACCATTGGGTGGTCGTCGATGACGAGGATGCGGATGGTCACTGGGTCCTCCCGTTGGGCGCTGTTTCTTCCAGGATATCCGAGCGCGGCACGCTCAGAGCAACTTCGGTTCCGCGGGCGAGACGCCTAATCGTGGCGTTTCCCCCGGTCCTGCGCATGCGCCCGACGATGGAGTCGCGCACGCCGTGTCGATCGGCAGCGATCGAGGCGGGGTCAAAGCCCTCGCCGCTGTCTTTGATGAAGGCCTCCACGGCCTCGGGGCGCACTTCGACGTAGACGGAGACGGGCGGGGCGCCGTGGCGCACGGCGTTCTGGCAGGCCTCCGCGAGGGCCGCGACGAGCGCGAGTTCGCCGGGGCCCGGGCGCATGTCGCCGACGACGACCACACTGATGGGCACGCCGTGGCGGCTCTCGACGCCCACGACCGCCTCGGTGACGGCAGCGTCGAGGGAGTCGGCGGCCTGCGCGTGGCCCGTGTAGAGCCAGGCGCGCAGCTCGCGCTCCTCAGTGAGGGCGATGGCTCGCACGCGGGCGGGGTCCTCGGCAGATGCGCGGATAAGAGTGAGAGCCTGGAGCACGGAGTCATGCAGGTGGGCGGCGATGTCGGCGCGCTCAGATTCGCGCACGCGCTGCGCCTGGGCCTGGGACAGGTCCTTCGTCGTGCGCACCCACATGGGGACGAGGGCGAAAAGCACGCCCGCGACCAGAGCAGCACCAATGAGGCCGCCACGCAGCAGAATAATCGGCGGGTTGTCGCGCGAAGCCACCATGACGACGCCGAGGCTGAGCAGCACGATACCGCCGAAGACAGCCCCGACGAAGCGCAACGACCGCCAGGAACTCACGTTACGACTCTGACTCCACACGAGCGAGATACCGGAAACGATCGTGATGATCGAGCCCATGTCCCGCCAGTCCAGCGTGTTCGTCGCGTTCAGGATGGTGCCTGCGATCGCGGCAACGATCAGAGCCACGCCGACAACAATCATGCGGTTACGTGACACCTGGCTGGCGCGTTCCTCGCGGAGTCGGACGAGGCCGGGGCTGAGTGTCCCGTTGTCGGTTCGCTCGGGATTATCTTCGGGGACGCTCACCCACAGCCACAGGTAGACACCGATACCGATGCCCACGACGCTCAGGCAGGCGACGACGATGCGCACGAGCGCGACCGACACTCCCAGGTGAACGGCGAGACCGGAGCACACGCCGCCCATCCAGGGGGCCGGCATGTCCGGGCTCGCGACTATCGCACGCACGAGCGGAGGCCTGGCCGGAGGGGCCGGAATGGGCGGCGTCCAGCCCGGGTGCGGGGATTGTTCGGGTCTGCTCACAATCCCATTGTGGCATGTGCCGGGGGCATTCTCCGGGCTACCCCCAGAACAATCAGGGGCGGTTCAGGGGGTCCCCTACTTTCGGGACGACCCGTCATTTTGGTTGAGTAGTGGTATCGATCCACGCCGTGTGGATCCCATCGAGAGGAAGTGCATGATGAGTTGGCCGAACGGCACAACAGACCCCGGTGCCCAGTACCAGCAGCGCCCGCCCCGCAACAGCTTCTTTGACGCGGTCCGAGGCTCGGGCTGGTACCGCGCTCAGAATCGCACGATCGCCGGCGTATGCTCGGGCATCGCTGCTCGCCAGGGCTGGGATCTGTCGCTCGTGCGCGTCCTCATGGTGGTCGCTACGCTCTGTATGCCCGTCGTGGCAATCGCCTACGGTCTTGCCTGGCTTCTCCTCCCCGAGGCCGCCGACGGTCGCATTCATGCCGAAGAAACGCTCGAGGGGCGATTCGACGTCGCGGTTATCGGAGGCGTGTTCATGGTTCTCGCCGGTCTGTCGTCGGCACTGTCATCAATCGGAATTGTCAACGGCGTGGGCCTCGGCTGGTTCCAGCTGCTCGCGTCGGCGGCTGCGATGACAGCCATCGTCGTGGTCATCGTGAGCATAGCGCGCTCCGCTTCTCAGGGCGGCCCGCATCGCCACGGCGCGGTGCCCCCGTACGGAACGCCGCAGCACGGTGCCCCCCAGTACGGCAACCCGCAGTACGGTACGCGCCAGCAGCAGGCGTCAGCGGCGGGAGCCTCCGTCCCTTTTGGGCACAGCGCCCCGGGTGCTAAGGACACGGGCTCTACCATGCCGCAGCAGCAGAACACCCAGGCCCCCGAGGGTTTCCCCGCCTACGGCGTCCCCGCAGGCAGCGCAGCTAGCGCGGGCACCCCACGCGCTGATGGCGCCACCTCCGCCGCCCAGGGCACGAACGCCGGGCCGCGCCCGGCCGCCCCTCGCCCCACCCAGCCCCACGCCGGCTGGACGACTCCGCCCAGCGCGCCCAGGCCTCGTCAGTGGACCCCGCGCCCAATGCCGACTCATCGCCCGCGCACCGTCTCCAGTCGCGTAAACCAGGCGATCACGGGCCTGCTGATCCTGGTGGCGGCCGCCGTTTTCGCCGGTATTTACATGGTCGATAAGGGACCCGCGATCCCCTTCATCACCGCGGAGACCGCGGATCAGACGGTCGCCCGAATCATCGCGATCGGCGGCGGCGTATGCCTGATCATCGTGGGTCTGTCCCTGGCGATTGCCGCCCTGCGCGATCGTCGCGCCGGCTGGCTCACCGCCCTGTCCATTATAGGCCTCATCTTCGCGGTTCCCACGGCTGCGTTCGGTACTGAGGGCGCACACCGGGCCAACCTGCACATCAACACGAACGTTGGCGCTATCGGCAACCAGACGACGCTCGACTGGACGGTTGATACCGTCAGCGGCACCGATCCGACGGCCACGACCATTCTCGACCTGACCGGCGCTCCCATCGGCACAACCAAGACAATCACGGTCGACTGGCGAGCATGGAAGCGACTCACCATTCAGGTATCCGAGGGACAGCCGATACAGATCGTGTGCCAGTCCAGTATCGACACCTTGTCCACCAACATGGACGACGACGGTTGGGCGGCTGACCTGGACAACTGCTCCGGTAAGACCGTGTCGTCCCCTTCCTGGGGCAAGCCCAACCTTGGTGGCCTCACGGTACTCCTCGCCGATACGGCGAGGATGGACACACTGACGATCATTCAAACGCCCGACGCCGCTCGAAAGTGGACGTCCGCGCCGGATGCAACCCCATCGCCCACCCCCTCCGAGACGCCGACCGACACCCCCACCGGCTCTCAGTCCGGTAACTGAGGAAGGAACACGACCATGACGCCCTCAAACGACGATAAGACCACCCAGATGCCCAGCATCGATGAGACGACGGCGCTGCCGACCACTCCAAACCTGGATGCAACGGTCGAGATGCCGACATCCTCTCCCGAGTCCTCCTCGGACCCGCTCGCGATCTTCCGTGAGGCCCCAACGACGCAGATGCCTGCCGACCCCTTTCGGGCAGACGCTGGCGCTGAGAGCCAGGCGGGCGCATCGGGCGCTCAGGGTTCACAGGCGCAGGCGGGCACTCCCGCTGGCTCTGTAGGAACGGGCGGACGCACCGCCTTCGATCCGGCCTCCACGGGTGAGTCGACTCCTCGGGGCGACGAGGCCGGGGCTGCCCCCGGCACTCAGGCGAGGGCGGGCGCTACCCCCGCCCCGGGTACCCAGACGTGGAGCGCTCAGCACAGCCTGGGCACTACCTACCCGCTGCCCGAGGCACCCAGCAGGGGCGTGCGCGTCGGTTCTTTCGTGTGGGCGCTCTTGGTGTGCATGGTGGGCGCTTTCCTCATTGCCGAGGTCTACATCACGAACCTCAATCTGCCGGTCCTCGGCATCAGCGCAGTCGCGCTCCTCGGCATCATTCTGATCTTCACTGCTCTCTTCTCGGGTCGATCCAAGAAGACTCCGAAGCAGGGCGCGGGCACAGCGGCCGCCCCCAACCCGGCCGACGCAATCCGCAGGGACTGACGCGGACGTACAACACGCACACAAACGGGGTGGGCCCGGGAACCAATTGGTTCCCGGGCCCACCCCGTTTGCTTGTCAGAAGCGCCGAATCAGAGCAGATCCAGCATCGCGGGAGCCACCAGCTTCAGGACGTTCTCGCGGCCTTCCTTCGCGCTGGGGGCATCCACCGCGAAGGCGGCCATCTGCTGGCAGGTCGCCAGGTCGTGCATGCGCAGGGCGGCGCGCACGGCGTTGACCTTCGAAGGAGCCATCGACAGGGAGGCGACACCCAGGCCCGTGAGGACCAGGGCCAGCAGCGGATCGCCACCGGCCTCGCCACACACGCCGATCGGCTTGCCCGTCGCACGACCGCCGTTGCAGGCGTGGCGGATCATCTCGAGGACCGCGGGCTGCCACGGATCCAGGAGAGACGCCAGGTTACCGTCCAGGCGATCGGCAGCCATCGTGTACTGCGTCAGATCGTTCGTGCCGATGGAGGCGAAGTCCACGATCGACAGGAGCTGCTCGGCGCGGAGGGCGGCCGCGGGCACCTCAATCATGATGCCGACCTTGGGCAGGCCGTAGCCGCGCGCCTTGTCGGCGAACCACTTGGCCTCAGCGGCGGTCGACACCATGGGCGCCATGACCCACAGTTCCGCGTCCGTCGCCTTGTGGGCAGCGGCCAGAGCCTGCAGCTGCGTGTCGATAAGATCCTCTCGCACCTGGCACAGGCGCAGGCCGCGCACACCCAGGGCGGGGTTCTCCTCGGCACCCAAATCCGCGAAGTTCAGCGGCTTGTCGGCGCCCGCATCGAGGGTACGAACCACCACGCGACGCGACCCGAAGGACTGCAGGACCTTCGTGTAAGTGTCGGTCTGCTCCTCCAGCGTCGGAGCCTCCGAACGCTCCAGGAATAGGAACTCCGTGCGGAACAGGCCCGAGCCCTCGAGATCAAACTTCGAAGCCTTCATCGCATCGTCAACCGTGCCGATGTTGGCTAGGAGCTTGACGCGGTAGCCGTCGTAGGTCGCACCCTCGCCGGTCGAACCGGCCAGGGCGAGCGCGCGGCGACGCGAGCGCTCCTTGAGCAGGTGCACCTCGTCATCGGTGGGGGCGACGATGACCTCGCCGACGCCACCGTCGAGGGCCAGCATCGTGCCTTCCTCGACAGTCATGATGCCCTCGGCCTTGACGATCGCGGGGATGCCCAGCTGTGCAGCCAGGATCGCCGTATGCGACGTAGGGCCGCCGACCTCGGTAATGATCCCGAGAACGGTCTCAGGGTTCAGGGTCGCGGTCTCGGCGGGCGCCAGGTCGCGCGCCACGAGGACGACGGGGCCATCGAACGCCGGCACGCCGGGCTCGGGCAGGCCACGCAGCTCGCAGATCGCACGATCGCGCACGTCGTACAGGTCGGTCGCGCGCTCAGCCATGTAGCCGCCCAGGCTGCGCAGCATCTGCGCGTAGTCCTCGACGGCGTCATGGACGGCCTGGGTGACACCGAGGCCCTTCCTCAGCTTCTTATCAACGGCCTTGGCCAGGCCGCGGTCACCCGCGAGCTGGGCGGTGGCCTTGAGGATCGCCTTTGTCTCCTCCGGCGCGTTCGCAGCGCGGTCGCTCAGGCGAGCGGAAACGGCTGCGAGCGCCTCACGGACACGCGCGCCGTCGGCGGCAGCGTCGACGCTGCCCGGCTCCGTCGTGTCGACGCCGGGGGCAGGCTGGACGATCGCGGCGGGAGCTGCAGCGGTACCGGCGGAGACGCCGATGCCGTGCAGGACGTCGTGCGTCGCCATTAGCTCACTCCTGGTCAAGGTCGCGCGAGAGCAGCTCGACGAGCGAGTCGAGGACCGCGCCCGCGGAATCATCCTCGGTGGACAGGGTGACGACGTCGCCATGCTTGGCGCCCAGGGTCATGATTTCGAGGAGCGACGCGGCGTCGGCCTCCTCGCCATCGAAAGCGATGGTGACCTCGACGCCGGAGTCGTCAACGGCCTCGGCGAGGACGGAAGCGGGACGTGCGTGGAGACCAACGGAGGAACCAATTGCAACGGTGCGGGAAATCATGGTCATTCCTTTCAAATGCGGGTATGTCCATCGTGAGACACAGGTGCCCGTACGGCCCATGGTAACGGGCTTAGATACCCACGCAAAACCCGATATCACAGACAGTGACATGGGATACATCACCCTTATAAATGCCGAAAAACCATAGATTTGACGCGACTCGCTCATCCCATGACGACACCCACGCACACCAACCACCCCAGGCCTCGCCGATGTGACGATCGACCGCCTCCCACCCCACCAACTACAATGGAGAAGTACCGAGGGAAGGAAAGGAGAGCGCGCATGAGTTCACGCGAACCCACGCTGGCCGACGTCGCCGAGCTGGCCGGAGTGAGCCTGACGACCGTATCTCGCGTGCTCAACAACCGCGGCTACCTCTCGGAGAAGACAAAGAAGAACGTCGCCGACGCGATCGAGACGCTCGGCTACCGCCCGAACTCGCTGGCTCGCGCCCTGCACGGCAAGCGCACGCAGACGGTTGGCCTCATCGTTCCCGCCGTGTCCCTGCCCTTCTTCGGCGAGCTGGCCGTCGAGGTCGAGAATGCCCTCGCCGACGCCGGCTACCGCATCCTCATTTGTAATTCCATGGGCCGGGCGGACCGCGAGCGCGAGTACCTCTCGCTGCTCGTCGGCAATCGCGTGGACGGGATCATTTCAGGCGCCCACAACGAGGGCCTGGGCGAGTACGACACGATCCGCATGCCCCTGGTAACGATCGACCGCGAGCTGAGCCCATCCATCCCCAACGTGCGTTGTGCAAACAAAGAGGCGGGCGCCATGGCGACGCGCGCGCTTATCGAGTGCGGCTGCCGCCATCCCCTGCTGCTTACCTCCCGTTCGGGTCCGCGCAATCTGCGCGAGGCCGGCTACCGCGCCGAGATCGAGCGCGCTGGCCTGACCCCTCGCGTGGTCACCGTGCCGTTCGATACGCCCACGCCGCAGCGTTTCGCGATGGTGCGCGACGCCCTGGACGAGGCCCGCGCCGCTGCTCCCGTCGACGGGGTTTTCGCGACCGACGATCTGGCGGCTGCTGAGGTCCTTGAGTGGGCACGCACGCGCAACCTATCGGTCCCCACTGACCTGTCTATCATCGGCTTTGACGGCACGGAGACGATGCGCCGAGCC
The DNA here is from genome assembly GCF_000154225.1 of Schaalia dentiphila ATCC 17982. Lineage (NCBI taxonomy): Bacteria > Bacillati > Actinomycetota > Actinomycetes > Actinomycetales > Actinomycetaceae > Schaalia > Schaalia dentiphila. Next base: position 2,375,923 of record NZ_DS264586.1, read on the forward strand.
CTCCCCCACTTGGCGACGATCCGCCAGCCCATTGAGGAGATCGCCCGGGCTGCGGTGTCGATCCTCCTCGATCAGATCGAGGGCAAGGCTCCGCGTTCTTCGTCCGACGAGGCCGGGGCTCCACACGCTCAGACAGTCGAGTTCTCGGGCACGCTGATCCAGGGGCGCTCGATCAACGCCTGAGCGCGTATCACGCGGCGGGACTATGACCGCCCGCGCTGCCCCAGGTTATTTTCTTAACCCCTAGGAACCACGGATGCGCACGCGGATAGGTTATCCGCATGTTCGCCCCTCTCTACATGTTCGGTTCGTATTTTGGAGCTCCTCACCTATCCGCGAGCGCGCATCACCAAGCACATCGCGCCGGTGCGCACGCTAACCCGATAGATGATGCCTGAGACCTTCAATGCGCACGTTAACCCGCTAAGTGGAGCGTGGGCACCCCTGCCCGCGCTCCACGAGTAGGGCCCAGCTGCGCATTAGCGGGTTAACACGACCACCTGAAGGGCCCAGGTGTCGGCACCTCCGTTGACACAAGGCCCCACTGCTCAATCAGTACACCACAAACAACCCTCATTGCGATTGCCGACTGTATCGCCTACAGCCAGTTCCCATTGGCGAGGGGCACGACAGACGGGTGGGCGGCACCAGCGCACTGCTGGTGCCGCCCACCCGTGACGTCAGGAATGACTCCCGATGAGCTCAGGCCTCCTTGGGGGCCACGTCAAGCAGCGCGTCGCCGCGCTGGATCTCGCCGCTGGCGACCGGGGTCACCGCGCCGAGCTTCTTCTTGTTCGTCACGACGACGGGCGTGATGGTCTCGTAGCCGGCCTCGCGGATCACGTCAAGGTCAACCTCGGCGAGGACGTCGCCGCGGCGCACGACGTCACCCTTGGCGACGCGGGGCGTGAAGCCCTTGCCGTCCAGCTTGACGGTGTCCATGCCCACGTGGATGAGGACCTGGACGCCGGAGGCGGACTTGAGGCCGTAGGCGTGACCGGTCGGGAAGGCGACGGTCACGGTGCCATCGAAGGGGGCCACGACGAGGCCGTCGGCAGGCTCGATGCCGATGCCGGGGCCGAGCATGCCCTTGGCGAAGGACTCGTCCTTGACCTGCTTGAGCGGAACCACGGTGCCCGCGAGAGGCGAGGCGACGGAGAGGTCAGCCAGCGCCTCGTCACTGAAGGACGGCGCAGGGGTGGCAGCCGGGGCGGCCGCGGGAGCCAGAGCGGCGGGGGTGGCCACGGGAGCGGCAGCCTTGGCGGCGGGCGCGCGGCCCTCCATGTCGGCCTTGCCGCGCGTCATAGCGTAGGCGAAGGTGAAGCCGAAGGACAGAACGAAGACGAGGACCTCAAGGGCCAGGTACGCGGGGATCGACGTGGGGATGATCGACACGAAGCCGACGAAGCCCGCGGCGCCGAGAGCCTGACCGCGCACGTTCAGCAGGGCGACACCCGCGGAGCCGATGGCAGCAGCGGCCATGGCGCAGAAGAAGGGCCAGCGCAGGCGCAGGTTGACACCGAAGATGGCGGGCTCGGTGATGCCGAAGACGGCGGAGGCGCCACCGGCGCCGGCCAGGCCTTTGAGCTTGGCGTCGCGGGTCTTGAAGAAGATGGCCAGGGCGGCCGCGCCCTGTGCGACGTTCGCCATAGAGGCGACGGGGAAGATGAAGTCACCGACGCCGCCGTTGACGGGCAGCAGCGGGATTTCGATGGCGGGGAAGGACTGGTGCAGGCCGGTCACAACGATCGGGCTGTAGACGAGGCCGAAGAGAAGACCACCGAAGACGCCGAGGGTCGAGTAGGTCCAGTTAATGCCCCAGGTCAGGTACTCGGCGGCCACGCGGGTGACCGGGCCGATGATCGTGAAGGCCAGGAAGCCAGTGACCAGCATCGTGATGAGCGGGGTGAGCAGGAAGTCTGCGGTGCCCTTGAGGACCTTGTGCAGGCTCTTCTCGATGAGGCACATGACGTAGGTGACAGCCAGGGTGGGGATGACCTGCGCCTGGTAGCCGATCTTGGCGACGTCCATGCCGAAGATGTGCCAGTACTCAACCGAAGCCTCACCGGCGAGCGCCGCGCCCGTGTTCCAGGCGTTGAGCAGGTCGGAGGAAACCATGGCCGCGCCGATCGCGGCACCGAGGTAGACGTTGCCGCCGAAGCGCTTGGCCGCGGAGAAGCCGACGAGGACCGGCAGCGAGGCGAAGGCCGCGGAGGAGACCATGTTGATCAGAGCGGCGTAATCCGCGATCGCCGGGTACATGGTGGTGAGGGACTGGTCGCCGAACAGGCCCTCAGCGGTCATGACGTTGTTGATGGCCATCATCAGACCGCCGGCGACCAGCGCCGGGAGGATCGGGACGAAGATGTCGGCGATCATCTTGATGAAGCGCGAGAAGAGGTTGCCGCCCTTTTCGGCTTCTTCCTTGGCCTCGTCCTTGGAGACCTCGCGCACGCCGTGGTTTGCGACCATCTTGGCGTAGACCTGGTCAACATCGCCGGGACCGACGATGATCTGGAACATGCCGCCGGCGGCGAATGTGCCCTTCAGATCTTCGTTGTCATCGAGGGCCTGCTGGTTGATCTTGGACTCGTCCGCGATCACCAGGCGGAGACGGGTTGCGCAGTGTGCTGCTGCGCTGATGTTGGATGCGCCGCCGACTGCTTCGACGACCTCTCCTGCCACCTTGGCGTGATCCATTGCCGACCACATTCCTTTCTCAAAACCCCACGCGCAACGCCATTGTTACGCCGCGCTGGGCAGTGTGTAGCAATCGATTGACATACTACGGGTGACAGAGTCCTCATCGCAAGGTGCGTCGGGCATCGTCTCAGGTCAGAGCATGAGAGACCGCCCACATACGACGAGGCCGTGGCCACTGTGAGCAGCCACGGCCTCGCAGGCGGGTCGCTTTAGTCGGCGCGCGCGGCGCCCACGAGCGTCACGGAGGCGGCGCCCACAAGCGTCACTCCTGAGCCCTCGCCGTTCAGGAAGCTACGGGTCGTGAAGACGCGCGAGCCGTCGCCCAGGTAGATCTCGGTGATCGATCGGTCGTGAAGGATTTCCACGCGCGAGGCCTCCCCCGGCGACGCGGTGACGACGCGGCGGCCACCGTGGGGGTAGCGCGTGCCGCTCAGGTCGACGGTCAGACGCCCCTCTTCAAGAGTGATCGCCAGGCCAGAACCTGAGCCAATACCCACGGACAGGGCTCCCTCGTAGGAGGCATCGAAGGCAAGCCTCCACGAGCGTGACCCAGCGAGCTCCACAACGCGCGCCCCGGCCTCGTCCCCGGGAGCGCCCTCAAGCGTGGCGGGCGCGAGGGGCAGGCCCGGCAGGTACGGGCGAGCGATAACGCGGCCGCCGCGCAGGGTGAGGGCGCGCGGCGCGGTGAAGCAGTGCACCCAGCCGCCGGTCTCGATGGAGGGCTGGTCGTCCTCGCCCGCGTTGCCCGCCCACCCGAAGAGGACGGTCGGTGCCCCCGGGTCCGAGGACGCGGATCGCGCCATGATCTGGGGAGCGTAGAACTCGGTGCCGCGGTCGAGCTCCTCGAAGGAGCCGTCGGCACTGCGGAACTCGGTGCCCACGAGCTCGCCGACGATAGCGACGCACGGGAAGACGTTCTCGAATCCCTCGCGCTCGGGTGAGATGCCCTGCGGGCAGAAAATCAACACGTCGTGGGCCTCACCCGAATCCTCGTCGACCAGGCGCACCAGGTTGGGGCACTCCCACATGTAGCCGAACGTGTCGAAGGCGCCACCGGCGTCGGGGAAGGTCATCTCACCCTCGCACTCCCACGCACGTAGGTCAGTCGAGCGGTAGAGCAGGGCCGCGCCCGTGAGGTTCTCGCGCTGGACGCCGAGCAGCATCCGGTAGGTGCCATCCGCGTCGCGCCAGACCTGCGGGTCGCGGAAGTGCGCCGTGTAGCCCTCGGGCTGGCGGCCGATGATCGGGGGTACCTGCTTGTCGAAGTGGACCATGTCGGCCGTGGTGACGACGCACTGGGTGGCCTCCCGCTCCCCCGTCTCGGGGTCCTTGTAGTTGCCGGTGTACCACAGCTCGACGTGGTCCCCGACGTCGATGGCCGTGCCCGAGTAGGCGCCGTTGGCATCCTGATGGGTGTCGGGCAGAATCGCGGGGGCGTGGTACTCCCAGTGGGTCAGGTCGCGGGAGGTGGCGTGGCCCCAGTAGACGAGGCGACGCGGGTGCTCGGGGGTGTACTGGAAGAAGGCGTGGTAGGTCCCGTCGATCTCAATGAGGCCGTTCGGGTCGTTCAGTCGGCCCACCGGGGGTGCGACGTGAAAGAGCGGGTAGTCGGGATCTTGCGGGGCGCGCGACGAGGCCTCGGCAGCGAGGGCGGACGCGAGAAAATCTTCGGCCATGACCTCACGGTAACACCCCGGGACAGACGAGCGCGCGGGCGGGACGCATCCGTCCCGCCCGCGCGCTGTCAAACGTACGTCACACTCATCACGAGTGGCGTCGTGCCAGGGAAAACCCTAGATCAGGCGCCCGTCACATCATCGGGGTGAGCGTCCGCGTAGCGGGCAAGCTCCTCCTCGACAATGGACTCGTCCAGCTTCACGAACACCGGCGTGGGCTTGGCGATCGGGGTACCGACCGTGATCGGGTGACGTTCCCAGGTCGGCACGTTCGTGTAGTCACCCGTGATGATCGGGTAACCGTCACGGCCCTCGAAGTCGGCGGGCAGGACCTGCGGGTCAAGCTCCTCGACGTCCTCGATGTAGGGCATCGGCGCGATCTCGCCTGCGCCGCCCATGACGCGGTCGATGTCGTTGGCCGCGTGGGGCAGGAACGGGGAGAGCATGAGGTTGAGGTCCGTGACCGCCTGGGCCAGGGTCCACAGGACCGTCGCGAGACGCTGCTGCTGCTCGGGCGCCTTGAGCTTGAAGGGCTCGGTGTCGGTCACGTACTTGTTGGCCTCGCCGACCAGGCGCATGGCCTCGGACAGCGCCGCCTTCTGGCGGTGGTGGCGAATCAGGTTGCCGACGGTCTCAAACCCGGTCTCGACGGCATCCAGGAGGGTGCGGTCGATGTCCTCGAGCTCACCGGGGGTGGGGATCTCGCCGAACTTCTTGGCGATCATGGACGCGGTGCGGTTGACCAGGTTGCCCCAGCCGGCGACGAGCTCGCCGTTGGTGCGGCGCACGAACTCAGCCCACGTGAAGTCGGAGTCCGAGGTCTCGGGGCCGGCGGCGCTGATGAAGTAGCGCAGGGCGTCGGCCTGGTAGCGCGAGAGGAAATCACGCACGTAGATGACGATGCCGTGCGAGGAGGAGAACTTCTTGCCCTCCATCGTGAGGAACTCAGAGGACACGACCTCGGTGGGCAGGTTGAGGACACCCAGGTCACCGGGGGCGCCACCCTTCGCGCCCTGGCCGTTGTAACCGAGCAATTCGGCGGGCCAGATCTGCGAGTGGAAGACGATGTTGTCCTTGCCCATGAAGTAGTAGGTCAGGGCCTCGGGGTCGTTCCACCACTTGCGCCACGCCTCGGGGTCGCCGGTGCGGCGCGCCCACTCGATGGAGGCGCTCAGGTAGCCGATGACGGCGTCGAACCACACGTACAGGCGCTTGGTCGGCTGGTCTTCCCAGCCGGGGACCGGGATGCCCCAGTCGATGTCGCGCGTCATGGCGCGGGGGCGGATGTCCTCGAGGAAGTTCTGGGAGAACTTGATGACGTTGGGACGCCAGGTGCCGGACTTCTCGCGCTCGTCGAGCCAGGCGGACAGGGCCTCGGCCAGGGCGGGCAGGTCGAGGAAGTAGTGGGTGGACTCCACGAAGTTGGGGGTTTCGCCATTGATGCGCGAGTGCGGGTTGATGAGCTCGGTCGGGTCCATCTGGTTGCCGCAGTTGTCGCACTGGTCGCCGCGCGCTCCTTCGGCGCCGCAGATCGGACAGGTGCCCTCGATGTAGCGGTCGGGCAGGGTGCGGCCGGTGGACGGGGAGATGGCGGCGCGCGTGACCTTCTCGATCATGTAGCCGTTGTCGCGCACGGTGGCGAACATGTCCTGGACGACGCGGTAGTGGTTGCCGGCGGTCGTGCGGGTGAAGAGGTCGTAAGACAGGCCGAGCGCCACGAGGTCCTCGACGATGAGGCGGTTGTTCTGGTCTGCGAGTTCGCGGGCGCTCACCCCGGCGCCGTCGGCGGCCACCAGGATGGGGGTGCCGTGTTCATCGGTGCCGGACACCATGAGGACGTCGTGGCCGGCCATTCGCATGTACCGGGAGAAAACGTCGGAGGGGACACCGAATCCCGCAACGTGGCCAATATGACGGGGGCCGTTGGCGTAGGGCCATGCGACGGCGGACAGAATACGACTCATAGCCTCTAACAATACTGCGTTGGTGTCATAAACGGGCAACCGGCCGCATTGCGAGGAGTTGAAAAGTCCTTGGACGAGTATGACCCGGGTGATATTGTTGAGGAAATTACTGAATTATCTGGGAGGTCCCATGCCCCGCGCTCTCATCATTGTCGACGTTCAGCCCACATTCTGCGAAGGTGGTGCCCTCCCAGTGACGGGCGGTAACGCTATCGCCGAGGCCGTGGCCGCCTACGTGGACGCGCACCGTGACGAGTATCAGCTGATCGTGACCACGCAGGATTGGCACATCGATCCGGGCGCTCACTTCTCCGAGACACCGGATTTCGTGGACACCTGGCCCCCGCACGGCGTCGCGGGCACGGCCGAGGCCGAGCTGCACCCTGCGCTCGCGCACGTGAACGCGGACGTGACGATTAAGAAGGGCCAGTACGAGGCCGCCTACTCGGGTTTTGAGGGCACGACTGAGGACGGGACCACGCTGGAGCAGGCCCTGCGCGCTGCCGACATCACGGACGTCGACGTCGTGGGCCTCGCCGAATCGCACTGCGTCGCGTGCACGGCGGTCGACGCCGCTCGCGCGGACTTCAAGACGCGTGTGCTGGGCGAGCTGACGGCTCCCGTGACCGCTGAGCTGGGCGCGGCGGCCCGCCAGTGGATGACGTCGGAGCGCGTCGAGATCGTCTGAGACTCCCCAGCCTCGTTTTTATCGCGCGGCGAGAGCGGCCTTGTAGAGGTCGTTCTTACGCGCGCCCGTCGCCGCGGCCACTTCGGCTGCGGCGTCCTTGAGGCGCATGCCTTCCGCCGCGAGCGCGAGGACGGCACCGACGTGGTCTTTTGCGCGTGCGCTTCGCGTGTATCCGGCGACAACGATCGTCACCTCGCCGAGGACGTCGTCGGCACCCTCCGCGAGCTGCCCGAGCGTGCCGCGGCGCACCTCTTCGTAGTCTTTCGTGAGCTCGCGGCACAGCGCGGCGGCGCGGTCGGCGCCGAAGACCTCGGCCATGCGCGTCAGCGTGGCGGCTGCGCGCCGGGGCGATTCGAAGAAGATGAGCGTGTGCGGGTCCGTTGCGAGGTCCTGCAGGTAGCGCGTGGCATCCCCGTCCTTGCGCGGTAGGAATCCCTCGAAGGCGAAGCGATCCGACGGCAGGCCAGACAGGGCGAGAGCAACGAGTGGCGCGGAGGGACCGGGCAGAACGGACAACGGAACACCCGCGTCGATGGCGGCACGAGCCAGCCGGAAGCCGGGGTCGGAGACCGTGGGCATACCCGCGTCGGACACGAAGACGACGCGTGCCCCTCCCCTGGCGGCCTCGACAATGCCCGCGGCCTTCTCAGCCTCGTTGTGGTCGTGCAGGGCGACGAGGCGACCGCCAAGCTTAATGCCTATGCGCGAGGCCAGGGCGAGCGCGCGGCGCGTGTCCTCGGCGGCGACAATGTCCGCCCCCTCGAGCGCGGCGACGACGCGGGGCGAGGCGTCACGCACGTCCCCGATCGGGGTGGCTGCGAGCAGGATGGTCCCCGCCTCCTGGCGGTAGGGTTCCTGCGTGCGGGCGTCCTTGGATGTCGAGGCAGCCTCGGGGGCGTTGGTCGTGTCGGTCGCTGCTTCCATGCCCGTATCGTCTCACTGGTTCCCTGTGCGCGCACAGCGCGTCCGCCTCGCACCCGCCACCCTTTGGGGGACGCGCGAGGCCAGGACGCTCGCGGCGCACAGGAGCGCGATGGTTCCGCCTGCGCTGAGCCGCGCGGGGACGGCGATCGCGAGGCCCGCGATTCCGAGGAGCGCCCCCAGGACAGGAGCGCCAACGAGGAATGCGCGCGAGCTGCGCACGAGAGGCGCAAGCGCGGCAGCCGGCGCGGCAATGAGCGCGATCGACAGGATCGTGCCGACCGCCGGGATCGCCACGGTGACCGACGCGAGGATGAGGCCAAGGATGACGAGTTCGTGACGCCCGGCGCGCGAGGCGGCGGCCGGATTGGCGGGGTCGAAGCAGTGAGCAATGAGCTGGCGCCCGCCCAGCGTCACGACAAGCAGCGCGGCCACGAGCACGCCACCCGCCCAGGCGACGTCGGCGGGCGAGACCGTCATGACGGATCCCGTCAGGAAGGAATTCACCGCGAGGGGCAGGGGCTTGAACCAGGTCGCCAGGAAGTACCCGGAGGCAAATCCGGCGGTCAGCACGATGCCGGCGGCTCCCTGGCTGGAAATGCCTGGGATCGTGGCGAGCCAGCGCATGAGGACGACGAGCGGGATGGTCCCGAGGAACGCGCCGACGTAGAGCGCCGCCGACATTCCGGAGTGCCCGAAGCCGAGGGCGGCTGCGATGACGACACCGAGGACCGCGCCCGGGAACGTCCCGTGCGTGACGGATTCGGCGAAGAAGATGCGTCGGTCCAGGTAGGCGAAGGCGCCGATGAGGCCACCCAGGGCCCCGATGATCGTCACGTGAAGCGCGGGGTACAGGAGGAGGCTGGCAATCACGAGGCCTCCCCTCCCCCGGCGCTCACGGTCGTTTCACGCGACGTTTCACGCCCGGCAGTGACCGTGCACGCGCGTCGGGCACGGATCTCGCGCAGCGCCAGTGCGGCAGCAAAGCAGAGGAGGACCCCCATCGCGACGCACGCCTGCGGGGACAGCGGGCGCGGTGCGCGCAAGAGGGAGACGCCGAAGCCCGCCCATCCTCCAACGAGCGCACAGGCGCCGGACAGGAGCACCATGGAGCGCGGGCCCGCCGCGAGCAGCCGACCGAAGGCTCCGGGAACGATGAGGTATCCGACGACGAGGAGGACTCCGACCGCCGTCGAGGCCGCGACCACGATCGCACCGAGCGCCGCGTTGAAGGCGATGTCTATCCACGTGACGGGGATACCACTCACCCGTGCGGCCTCGCGATCGAAGGCTACCGCAACCTGCGCGCGCCAGGTGGCAGCGAGCAGCTCGGCGGCGACCACGAGGACGAGGGCGCTCGTGGCCATGCGCGACAACGTGATATCCAGGAGACGGCCGAACATAAGGGATTCGAGCTGCCCAGACATGTCCCCGATGCGCAGGGAGATAACGATGCCGAGGGAGAAGAAGGCGGTGAGCAGGACAGCGGTCGTCGCCTCGGAGTGGCGCTGTTTGCGGGAAGCCACCGTCAGTGCCGCCGCGACGAACGCCGCGCACACCGCGCCACCCGGGATGATGGCCTCTCGCCCGCCGACCGCCATTCCCACAACGATTCCGGGAAAGACGCCGTGGACCATCGTCTCGGCGCTGAATTCGGCGCGGCGCAGGTTCACGAGCGTCGAGGCGGGTCCAACCGCCAGCGCGAGGAGCCCCAGGACGATGATGGGGCGGGCCAGGAAGGGGGCGATCATGACAGTGCCGCAATCGCCTCGTCCGCGCCCGCCCCGTAGGCACGCGCCAGGACGGAGGGGGCAAGGGCCTCGTCGACGCTGCCGAGGGCGACGAGGTGCGAGGCGAGCACGCAGGCACGCGAGCACACGTCGCGCGCAAGGGAGAGGTCGTGCGTGGAGACGACGACGCCGACACCGTCCGCGGTCAGCTCGGCGATCAGCCGCGTCAGGATGTCGCGGCTGGGCGCGTCGAGGCCGTTGAAGGGCTCGTCCATCATGACCAGGTCCGGCCGGGCGACGAGGGCCCGCGCCACGAGGACGCGCTGTCGCTGCCCGCCGCTGAGCGTCCCGAATCGGCGCGACGCGCGATCGGAGAGGTTGACCCGTTCGAGGGCGGCGCTCACCCGCGCGCGCATGTCGGCGTTGATCCGCTTGCCCCACCCGGCCTCGGCGATAAGACCCATGGTGACGACCTCGGCCGCACTCACGGGAAAGGTGAGGTCCAGGTCGGCGCTCTGGGGCACGAGGCCGATGCGCTTGGCGTCCACCTCGACGGTCCCGGAGAGGACCTGGCAGCCGCCGGCGATGCCGCGCATGAGAGTGGTCTTGCCGCCACCGTTGGGACCGACAAGGGCGAGGGCCTGGCCCCCGAACACGTCGAGGGTCAGGCCGGTCAGCGCCGGGGTATTCCCATACCCCAGCGCCGCGTCTCGGAAGGAGACGAGTGTCGTCATCACTGGTCCTTCAGGCGCTCGGGCAGGTCCGGGACGGTGCCGCCCCACGCCTGGGTCACGGCACGCACGTTGTGGATGATCGAGCCGACGTAGGTGGCTCCCTCGGACCCGTCGGGGCCCAGCGAATCGCCGTACATGGCATCCTCGCCCACGATGGGGGTCACGCCAGCCGCGCGGGCGATCGCCTCGATGGACTTGGAGTTGTTGGAGTTTTCCGCAAAGAGCGCAACCGCGCCGGATTCCTTGACGGCCGCGACGGCCTTGGCGATGTGGTCGGCGGTGGCGTCCTGCTGCTCGTTGAAGTCGGACAGGGCGGCGCCGATGAAGCGGATCCCGTAGTCCCTCGAGAAGTAGCCGAAGGCGTCGTGGGAGGTAAAGAGCACGCGCTGTCCCGCAGGGACGGTCTCAATGGCCTCGGCGGTCCACTGATCGAGAGCGTCAATGTCCTCCAGGTACGAGGCCGTGGCCGCGTTGATCGACGATGCTGCGTCCGGTGCCGCGGCCGCGAGGCCTGCTCCGAGGTTGGCAACCTGGACGTGGGCACCCTTTGGCGAGGTCCACACGTGCGGATCGAAGCGGAACTCGGGGGCTTCGCCCGCTTCTTCCGGTGGGAAGGGCCACGGGGCAACGTTCACGCGCTCGCTGCCGCGGTCGATCGTGTAGGCCCCCTCAGGGTCGGGTGCGCCCGGGTTGTCAATGTCGGCGGCGGTCAGGACGCCCGAAGTGACGACCATGCGCCCCTTGAAGCCCGAGGAGACGACAGCATCGTCGAGGAAGTGTTCGAGGTCGACGCCGGAGACAGCCATGACGTCGGCCTCCGAGAGTGCCTTGGTCTGGGCAGGGGTCATCTCATGTTCGTGCGCGGAGGCGTTGGGGGCGAGCAGGCACGTGAGGCTCATGGTCAGGGCGGCCCCCTCGGGGGCGGTGCCCACGTGTGTGCTCTGTCCTGAGGCATCGGTCTTGGCAAGGGAGATGTCGGTGGATTTCGCGGCGATCTGGGTGACGTAGTCGCAGATCTGCGTGGTCGTGGCGACGACCGCGAGGCCGTGGGCCGAGGAGGAGGGCGCGCACGCAGCCAGCGAGGCGGTCGCCATGGCCAGCCCTGCGGCAGCGGCCAAGCTGCGCATTGTTGGGGAAAACATCATTGCTCCTATACAATTTTCGGGTACACGAAAATTATAGTCACAAGCGAGAACAATTCTCAAGAGACACAAACTGAACATTCTCTCCACGTGCAAGAGCGGATGTGCGCCGCACTCCTTTCAGCACGATTGGGCCGCTAGACTCGGATGCGATGGATACCGCGAACGCACACAACGACACGATCGACAAGACCGAGAACCTCCTCGAGCAGGAGGCGACAGGCGATGAGATCGCCAGCAAGCTCCCCGAGCACGAGCCGGCAACCGATGACGAGGCCCCCGCGCAGCCCGCCGAGGCCTCGCCCGCTCCCCCGACCAACGGATGGACACAGCGCCTGTCGACGCCCGCAGCGGGGTGGGTAGCGACGGCGATTGCGACGCTCATCGCCACTCTCATTCGACTGCCAGGACTGGGTAACGTTCGCACGCTCATCTTCGACGAGACCTACTACGTGAAGGACGCCTGGTCACTCCTCACCCTCGGATATGAGGGAACGTGGGCGAAGGATGTCGACACCGCGTTCGCCAATGGGGACACCTCCGGATTGTCCGCGGTGGGCGGCTATCCCGTTCATCCGCCGACGGGCAAGTGGCTGATCGCGATGGGCATGAAGTTCTTCGGCCAGGCGGATCCAGTGGGATGGCGCATCGCGGCGGCGATCTGCGGGGTTATCACCGTATTCCTCCTGTGCCGCCTCGCGCAGAACCTATTCCACTCCCCCGCCATCACCCTCCTCGCAGGCCTATTCCTGGCGACGGACGGCATGGCGATTGTTATGAGCCGCACGTCCATCCTCGACGGATTCCTCGCGATGTTTGCGCTGGCTGCATTCCTGTGCGTCGTAAAGGATCAGCACATGGCGCAGCCCAAGCTTTTGGCCAAGCTGGCGGCATGGGATGGACTGGGTGAGCCAAGGCAGGGGTGGCACTCCGCCTGGGCACACCTGACGCTGCGCGATCAACGCCCCTTCACGATCGGCCCCAATGCGGGAAACCGCCCGTGGCTTTTCGCGGCCGGCATCTGCGCAGGGCTCGCCTGCTCCGTCAAGTGGTCCGGCATTTACGTACTTGCCTTCCTCGGACTATTCGTCGCGCTGCGCGAGGTAACGTGCCGTTGGCGCGCAGGACATCCAACGCCGATCCGCGGAGCACTCCTTGCAGACGTGTGGTGGGCGTTCGCCCTCATGGTTCCGACCGCGATTCTCACATACGTGGCATCCTGGTTCGGCTGGTTCACACACTCCGCCGCACACGGACACGGCCGTTCCGGCATCGCTGGATTCGCCGGACAGCTGGCCGACCTGTGGCTCTACCACAAGGAGATGTGGACGTTCCACAACGGACTGAACACACCCCACAAGTATCAGTCCAGCCCGTTCACGTGGCTCGCTCAGGTGCGCGCGACATCCTTTTACTGGAACAACGGCGAGGCCATGACCGGCTGTCGATCAGGCAAGTGCGCGAGTGACGTCGTCGCCCTCGGCAATCCCCTCCTCTGGTGGGTGGGCATCGGAGCACTGCTACTCGTCATCCTCGCGACCTTCTACTACCGCAATTGGCGCGTGGGCATCATTACCCTCGGCTACATCGCACTATATGTTCCATGGCTCGCTTATGCGCATCGCACGATCTTCATTTTCTACACCGTCGCATTTGCACCTTTCGTCGCCCTGGCAGTCGCATGGATGATTGGACTCCTCGCGGGGTGGGCGACAATTGACGGCTCAGCCGAACCCTCACCGACCAGCCGCCGGACTCAGATCACCGGATGGGCGTTTGCTGCACTCGTCACGGCCACAATCCTCGGCTGCGCCATCTACTTCATGCCCCTGTGGCGCGGGGACGTCATCGACTACGACTTCTGGCGCGCCCACATGTGGGTGCAGAGCTGGATTTAAGCGTCCAGCAAGAACCCGACAGATAAGGGTGTGGCCCGGCAGCTTCCTGCCGGGCCACACCCTTACTCTGAACGGCTGCTTCAACGAGCCACCAAGCGTTCAACCACGGTCACGCGGCGACTCACAACGCGCATACTGGCGCGCAGCGCCACAATCACACGAAAACCGCTTAGAAGCCTTGCTCACGCCAGCGACGCAAGCAGTTCACGGATCTGCACGCCAAGCTCCTCGGAGGGCGTGAAAACACCGTCCTGGAAGTCGGAACCCAGGTTGATGCCAACCTGCTGCTCGCGCACGTCGGCACCGAAGGTCGACACGATCTCGCGCAGGTGCTCAAGCGGCTTGACCGCGCCGTACCAGGAGTAGCCGACCAGACCAACGGCCTTCTCCTTCAGCGTGGCCGGAGGCAGGTAGTCGATCGCGTTCTTCAGGGCTGCGGGCACGGAGTGGTTGTACTCAGGCGTCACGAACAGGACGGCATCGTTTGCCTCGAGGTTCGCACGAAGACGAACGGCCTCGGGCAGCTCGGGGGCCTGCATCGAGGGCGGCATCTCCTCCGCAAAGAGAGGAAGATCGTAGTCGCGCAGATCGAAGAACACGGTCTGCACGCCCTCAACCTGACGAGCCTGATCCTCAATCCAGCGAACAACCTGATCGCCGGCGCGACCGGGACGGACGGAACCAAGAATGATGGCAACGGAAGCCATGACATTTCCTTTCGAAAGCTTGTTGAAACATCAACTACTATAGCTCACCACGAAGCTTGACACAAGGACGATCGCTGTCGTTTAAGACACAAGTGACATGGTGCAGCAGCGCTACGATTCCTCTGGTTAGTGTGCACACGCAACGGGGGAAAGACTCGCAGCATGATGCGCGAAGGGCCTCATCCTTATGGATGAGGCCCTTCGACTTGAGGTGTGTTGTGGCGGTGTCCTACTCTCCCACAACCTGTCGGTTGCAGTACCATTGGCGCTGCCGGGCTTAGCTTCCAGGTTCGGAATGGGTGCTGGGCGTTTCCCCGGTGCTATGACCACCACAAGATTGGTGTTCAACACTCTCCCCCGTAGTGTTGTGGCGGGGGTGTGGGTTGATCGTGGTTTGTATAGTGGTTGCGGCTGTTGTGCTGGTGTTTCTTGTTCACCCCAACGGTGTGTTGGGTGGTTGTTTAGTGTTGGCCCATTAGTACCAGTCGGCTCGCGAGCACATTGCTGTGCTTCCACCTCTGGCCTATCGACCCGCTAGTCTGGCGGGGGCCTCTCACCCCACGGGGGGGCGTGGAAATCTCATCTTGAAGCAGGCTTCCCGCTTAGATGCTTTCAGCGGTTATCCCTTCCGAACGTAGCTAACCAGCCATGCACCTGGCGGTACAACTGGCACACCAGAGGTTCGTCCATCCCGGTCCTCTCGTACTAGGGACGGCCCTTCTCAAATTTCCTGCGCGCACAGAGGATAGGGACCGAACTGTCTCACGACGTTCTGAACCCAGCTCGCGTACCGCTTTAATGGGCGAACAGCCCAACCCTTGGGACCAACTCCAGCCCCAGGATGCGACGAGCCGACATCGAGGTGCCAAACCATGCCGTCGATATGGACTCTTGGGCAAGATCAGCCTGTTATCCCCGGGGTACCTTTTATCCGTTGAGCGACCACGCACCCACGTGCCATGGCCGGATCACTAGTTCCTGCTTTCGCACCTGCTCGACCCGTCGGTCTCACAGTCAAGCTCCCTTGTACACTTGCACTCGCCACCTGATTACCAACCAGGCTGAGGAACCTTTTGAGCGCTCGTACATTTAGGAGCAACCGCCCAGTAAACTACCCACCAGGCACTGTCCCAACCGGATCACGG